>CAZSIO010000069.1:0-6028 GCA_964606865.1 uncultured Sideroxydans sp. | reverse complement strand
CTAGTAGTCGGTGATGTCAGCAGGTCTATAATGCCGCCAGTTCAACTACGCATGGAGACCAAAATGAAAGAGATTCAAAGGTTCACTCTCGCCGATCTGACTTTACCGATGAAAACCCTGTTCTCCGGTTACCTGCTGGTGATTGGTTTGGGTTTGCTGTTCGCGGGCGGTCAGATCATGCTGACGCATGGCATGGCAGACGGCAAGGTCGGGCTGTCCGTCGATGACATTGTGTACAGCTATTACGGCAATCGCGAAGGCGGCTCCAAGCTGGTATCCAAGCTCAACGGTTCGATGAAGGACAATGCGCCGCCCGAAGTGCGCATGGCCCTGATCAAGTGGGCGGAAGCGGGTGGACCGCAAGACCAGTGGGATGAAAAAATCTCGATGGACGTGGAGCAGTACTGCTCGCCCTGCCATGCGAATATTCCGACCCTGCCAGACATCAGCGACCGCGAAAAGATGAACGAGATGATCCAGGTTGATCAGGGGCAGTCGATGTCCAACCTCACCCGTGTTTCACATATCCACCTGTTCGGCATCGCCTTCATTTTCTTCTTCGTCGGTTGGATATTTACCTACGCTACAGGCATCTCACAATTGAACAAGGCCATCCTGATCTCGGTTCCCTTCTTGTTTTTGATTGTTGACGTGCTGTCATGGTGGCTCACCAAGTGGGATCCTAATTTTGCTTGGCTGGTGATTATTGGGGGCTTTGGATACAGTATGGCGGCGACCGTCATGATCTTCACTTCGCTGTATCAGATGTGGATATCGCCGCGCCGCAGCAAGCCACATGATCCGACTCCGCAGTGATTGTTGCAGTGACTCCAGAAAATACTTACTTGTGGGCATGACCGTTAAAACGGCCATGCCAATCAATCCGTTGTCACAATGAAATATAACCCCAAAAATAAAGTGTTGGAATTTTCCTCTGAGGAGGAGGCAGTGCAGTTTCACAATCAATTGACCGATCTCATGCGCGCAGCAATGAGCGGCGTTGGAAGTGCGGAGACCACTGATGAAGAGGGTGCGAGGCTTACGAGGGAATATTTTGAGAGATATGCAGTTTTGACAGACGCGCTCTGCCGTTTGCGTGCTCATCTGCCAAGGCAAATGGGCACTTAGCATTTATAAATGTTCGTAATGTAGATAGATCGGGAAGGTTTTTATGAAAGAGGCAGCCATGATAGATAACAAAAATTCCAGACGTTCTTTCCTCGGAAAAGCAGCGGCAGCTGTGGGTGTCATAGCGGCGGCAGGTTATGTAAAAACCTTGATTTCCGGGGCGGCTTCACCGACTGCCGGGGTTGCGGAGAAGTACACCAATGATGCGACGCAGCAGGAAAAGGCTTTGATGGAAAATCGGTTGGTCATTATGACGGACGCTGAAAAAACCCAGAGGCTGGATGAATTGCTGAATTGCCATTACAAAGAACTCTCTTAATATTTTGTTACATACCATCCGAGGCGGGAGGCTCTAATGTCAGAAGAAAACAATGTGAAGATGGAAGAATCGGCAGATTTGGATAAGGGCCGACGGGATTTCTTGAAATATGTTTGTACTTCGAGTGCTGCTGCGCTGGTTGTGGCATCCGAATCGTCAGCAGCTGCTGTGGAAGCCGCTGACGATTCGGATGCCGAGATGACCGTCACCGAATTCTTTCAAGGGCATTTTGTACTGATGTCTGATGAGGAAAAAAAACAAGCCATCGCGCGGCTCGAAAAAAGATATACCGCGAAATATGGGAAAAAAACGACTGTTTCTGATGTGGCAGCGCCGGAGGGGGTACTTTTTGGCTATGCCCTTGATATATCGAAATGCATAGGCTGCAGGCGGTGTGTCCATGCGTGTGTGGAAGAGAACAACCAGTCACGCGAAGGGTCTGTGATTCAATGGATACAGGTAATGAAAATACCGAAAGGGAACTTATCATTCTCGGCAGATAAACTGGAGAACGGTTATCCAGAGAAAAGCCAATTTGGTGATTACGGCGTGCAGGTTGGCGGGAATGCCTATAGCCCTGCGGGGCTGACTACTGAAGGCGCACAAAGCTATTACCAGGATGAAACAGTCCCAGACAAAGACTTCTTTTACATGCCTGTGCAGTGTCAACAGTGTGAAAAGCCTCCCTGTGTGAAGGCTTGTCCTGTGCGGGCAACCTTCAGGGATCATGCCGGCGTGGTTTTGATTGATTACAACTGGTGCATAGGCTGCCGCATGTGCCAGCTAGCCTGCCCATATCAGGCAAGGCGCTTTAATTGGGGTGAACCCAGCCTTCCTGCGGAAGAGATGAATCCCAAGACTCACTATTTTGGGAACAGGCCCCGTATGAGAGGGGTCATGGAAAAATGTACTTTCTGTGTGCAGAGAACGCGGGAAGGTCGGAATCCTGCTTGCCTGGAAGCTTGCCCTGTCGGTGCCAGAAAATTCGGCAATCTACTCGATCCCGAGAGCGATGTCAGAAAAGTGCTGGCCACCAAGAGAGTATTTAGATTCAAGGAAGAATATGGGACCTATCCGAAATTCTTCTATTACATTGGCTGAGGACGCAACATGAAAAAAGCATGGTCTTTTGCAAAGGACACCAGTTTGTATGCCATTAAAGGCGGAACTATTTTCTATGCGTGGCTCCTCTTTTTATTTTTCTTCATTTTAGTTGGCTCATACACGTCTTACAGGCAGTTTACCGAGGGGCTCATCCTGACTGGGGCAACCGACCAGATCACTTTGGAAATGTTCTTTGCAAATTTTGTCTTTACCGCCCACGTTGCGGCGGCAGCCGTGTTGGTGGTTGCCCCGGGGTATTTCTATCATCGCAAAGACATCAAGGAACTTGCCGTAATAGGCGAAATCATCGCGATGGTGTTTGTAGCGACAGGGATCACATTCATTTTGTACCACATGGGACGACCGGACAGGTTGTTTCATATGATGCCTGGCATAGGATTCCTGAACTTTCCCAACTCGATGCTCGTCTATGACACAATTGTTCTAAACGTCTATTTGTTCCTGAATCTTATCGGTGTTTTGTATATTCTTTACAACAAATATGTAGGCCAATTTGATTCCAAACATTTGGCAAGATGGTTCACGCCGATTGTCTATCTGGCCATTGCATGGGGTCCACTGATCCATATCGTTACGGCATTTGTACTCGCCAGTAATGCGCGCATGGAGCCATGGGCAACCGCAGTTCTGCCATTTGGATTCCTGTCGATGGCAGGCGCATCAGGGCCGGCACTGATTATTTTGATTTTTCTCTTGGCCAGGAAATATTCCAAGCTTGAGATTAACGACTCGATCATTGATTTGCTCACCACGATCATTGCATGGAGCCTGGGTATTTTGACGTTGGTGTTTGCGTCGGAGATGTTTTCAGTTCTTTATTCGAGCACAGAGCATGCTGATTCGCTGAAGTACACCATGTTTGGCCACAACGGGCTGAATATGTATGTTCCCTGGTTCTGGGGGGACATCGGCACGCTTATTGGTTGCTTTATTGCGCTGCTCTTTCCGGGGATTAGAAGAAGTTATAACTTCTGGCTTCCGATTGTATGTTTCCTGGTTTTCTTTGGAGTTCTGGTTGAGAAACCGATGGTTCTTGTATTTCCGGCTTTTAGCCCTTCTCCTCTTGGTGAATACACGGAATATCACGTCACTTTGATTGAATTTTTCAACGTACTGTTCATCTGGGCCATAGCGTTCCTTTGGCTGACGCTGATCATAAAAGGTGCGATCGGCATCTTGACGGGCGAAGTCCGATATCACAAATCATCACCCCATAAGGTGGAGCAGAGTTAAGGCATCAAGTTTTCTTTGGCATCCCTGCGGCAGGTTTTATTAGAGATAGATGCCTGATTGGGGGCTTGTGGATATACAGAATATGAGGAGTGTCACAGATGATTTGTCTGCATAAAGCATCGAAAATCGCCGTATTTGCCTTGAGCAGTTTCCTCATCGTCGGGATGGGCGTTTGTAAAATTTCCTATGCAGCAGGAGAAAATACTGAAACGCAGACTGTTCAGCCGGTAACGGATTGTTATGAAAGCCGGGAAGATTACACAACGGTTACCAGGATTGAGAACGCTGTTCCCGAGTATGGCTTTCCAAGTATCAAATGCTCGAAGACTACGGGAGCTGTCCTATGGTACGGCGATCCGCTTGAGGGAACGATACCGATGGGGGAGATGCCTGAAATCAAAGATGAAACGCACGGTAATTTTGAAAATGCGGTAGTGAAACCCCGAGAGCCGCATTTGACCTACTTCAATATGGGCCCCAATGGCTGCAAAACCTGCCATGATGGGAAAATCGTGCCTTATCCAAAGGACAAGAAGCCAAGGCTACTGTCGATGCACCAGGACATCGTCGAGAATTCTCTCGAGTTGCAGCATGGTCGTGGGGCTGTGTGGTGTCTCGATTGTCATAGCGCGACGAATCGCAATAAATTGATGAACCGCAGAGGGGGCGAAATAAGCTTCAACCAGCCCCAAAGAATATGCGGGGAATGCCACGGTGAGAAATATATTGATTGGAGAGCCGGGATACACGGGAAAAGGGTCGGCGCCTGGGCATCGCATGGGGGCACGAGGCGTTGGTGGGTATGCACGGAATGCCACAACCCGCACACGGTGCAGAAGAACAGATTTAATCCAGTAAAACCAGAGCCGGCGCCCCCCTTGCCTCGGGGCATGAAGAATGCCAGTCATGAACGAAACGATACCGAATAATATTATCGATACTTCCATAAATCATGACAGCCGAATGTTATTCCATGCGCGATAATTCAAAGAGTATTTTTGGAGGGGATATGCATGGCGAAACAATTGGCCGAATCGACAAGAAAGAGTATGCCTTTTAGAGCAAGTCTGCATGAAGCCATCGCCGCCATCACTGGCGGCGATGGTGTTTTGACGGGGGCCGCCGCAGTCCCACATTACAAGGATTGGCGCGGGCGTTATCAGGGTGATGCGCTGGCGGTAGTATTGCCATCAGATGCAAAGCAGGTCGCCGCCGTGGTAAAACTGTGCGTGGCAAACAACATCGCCATCGTGCCGCAGGGCGGCAACACCGGCTTGTGCGGGGGGGCGGTGCCATTGACTGACGGCAGCCAACAAATTGTCCTTAATCTCTCGCGCATGAACCGCATCCGCGATGTGGATGCCGTCAACTACACCATGACGGTGGAGGCAGGATGCAAGCTGGCCTCACTCTACGCAGCGCCGGAACAAGCGGATCGGCTGTTCCCTTTGGGGCTGACTGCCATCGCGCCGCATTGCGAGATCGGCGGCAACCTCTCCACCAACGCCGGGGGTATCAACGTGCTGCGCTACGGAACCGCGCGCAACTTAGTGCTCGGGCTGGAAGTGGTGCTGCCGGACGGGCGCATCTGGGATGGGCTGCGCCGCCTGCGCAAGGACAACAGCGGCTATGATCTGAAGCAACTGTTCATTGGTGCTGAAGGCACGCTCGGCATCATTACCGCCGCCGTGGTTAAACTCTTTCCGCTGCCAAAATCGGTGGCGACCGCCTGTATTGCGGTGCGCGACCCGGTCGCCGCCGTGGCTTTGCTGTCACACCTGCGAGCCACCTGCGGTGACACGATCAATGCCTTCGAGTTGATCTCGCGTTCCTGTCTCGAGCTGGTATTCAAACATATCGAGGACACACATGAACCGTTCGCAACACAACATGAGTGGCTCGTCATCACCCAACTGGCGAATGTGCTGCCGGCACCATTGGACGCCGCCTTGCGGGATTCGCTCGTGTCCTTCGGTGCGGGCGTCATAGATTTCGATATCACTCACGACAAGGTTCACGCCGAACGCTGGTGGAAGTTGCGCAAAAATATCGCCGAGGCGCAAAAGGCCGAAGGCATCAGCATTAAGCACGATGTCTCCGTACCGGTTAGCCGCGTTGCAGAATTCATCGAGCAAGCCAGTACGGTCCTGCGCCACGCTTTCTCCGGCATCCGCATCGTCGCCTTCGGCCACATGGGCGACGGCAACATCCACTACAACATCT
>CAZSIO010000068.1:0-6137 GCA_964606865.1 uncultured Sideroxydans sp. | reverse complement strand
CTGGTTGCCGCGATCAAGCCGGAGCCGGTAGCGCCGGTCGTGCCGCAGCCGCAAGCGGAGGCGCCCGCGCCGGCGAGTGTCGCGGCCGTTACTCCACCCGTGCCGCGTACTCGGAGATTGACCCAGCCGCGCACCCCTCGTTTGGCCATCCGCAGCACAGCCCGGGCCGACACCATCACGCCGGCGCTGCAGGATGCGTGGCAAGCTTATCAGCGCGGCGATTTTGCCGCCGCCAGCACGGGCTACCGCAATGTGCTGGCGCAGGACATCCGCAACCGCGATGCCTTGCTCGGGATGGGGGCGATCGCGCAACAGGACGGCAAGGATCAGGAAGCACAACAGTTTTACCGGCAAGTGTTGCTGCTTGATCCACGCGACCCGGTGGCGCTGGCGGCGATGACGTTCTACACCACGCCCGATTCGGAAGATGCCGAAATCCGCCTGAAGCAGATGCTGGCCAATCAGCCGCGTTCCGCTGCTTTGCACTATGCGCTGGGCAATGTCTATATGGACCAATCGCGCTGGGCCGAGGCGCAACAGGCTTACTTCACCGCGCTGGCATTGGAACCGGGCAACCCGCAGTTCAGCTATAACCTGGCGGTCAGTCTCGATCATCTGGGGCAGGGCAAGCTGGCGGCGGATTATTATCGCCAGACTTTGCAACTCGACCCTGCCGGCCGGTCCGGTTTCGATGCCGCGCAGACACAGCGCCGCCTGAACGAACTGAGCGCGACGCGATAGGGAAAACGATGGCGGCTCCGCAGCAACAGTTCCAGCAGCCCATCGGTCAATTGCTCATCGCCAAAGGCGTCATCAGCGAAGACCAGTTGCGCATTGCGACCCAGGAGCAAAGCAAATCGCCGCAACCGCTGGGGCGCTTGCTGGTGCGTCTGGGCTTTTTGTCGGAGGCGACCATCCGCGACGTGCTGTCGGAGAACCTCGGACAGGAAACCGTCGATCTGGCCACGGTGATCGTCGATTCGGCGGCGGTCACCCTGATCCCGAAAGAAGTGGCACGGCGCTATCAGCTGGTGCCGATCTCGGTGGATACGGCCAGCAAGAATCTCACCTTGGCCATCTCCGATCCGGACAACATCATCGCCCTCGACCAGGTGCGCGCCCTGTTGAAGGACGAGTACCGGCTGATCACGCTGCTGGCCAGCGAATCCGACATCCTGCGCGCCATCGACCAGTACTACGGCTTTGAGCTGTCCATCGACGGCATCCTGCACGAGATCGAGCCGGGGGAGCTGGAACATCAGGGCCTGCAACAGGGCGTCAACGAATTCAGCCAGCCGGTGGTGCGCCTGATTGATGCGCTGCTCACCGAGGCCGTGCAACAGAACGCGTCCGACATCCACTTCGAGCCCGAGAACAGTTTTCTGCGCATTCGTTACCGCGTGGACGGCGTGCTGCGTCAGGTGCGCAGCCTGCACAAGAGTTTCTGGCCGGCGATGGTGGTGCGCCTGAAAGTGATGAGCGGGATGAACATCGCCGAGACGCGCGCGCCGCAGGACGGCCGCATCTCGTTGCGCCTGTCCGGCCGTCCGATCGATTTCCGCGTCGCTTCGCACCCGACCGCTTACGGCGAGAATCTGGTGTTGCGCATCCTCGACCGGCAGAAGGGATTGGTGCCGATCAACCAGCTGGGGCTGGACGAAAGCGCGCTGTCGCTGTTGCTGTCGATCATCGCCAAACCGGAAGGTATCGTGCTGGTCACCGGCCCAACCGGGAGCGGCAAGACGACCACGCTGTATTCCATCCTCAGCCATGTCAACACCGAGTCGGTCAATATCATGACCCTGGAAGACCCGGTCGAATACCCGATTCCGCTGATCCGCCAGAGCTCGGTGAACGAAGCGGCCAAACTGGATTTTGCCAGCGGCATCCGTTCGCTGATGCGGCAGGACCCGGACATCATTCTGGTCGGCGAGATCCGCGACCATCCGACCGCCGAGATGGCGTTCCGCGCCGCAATGACCGGGCACCAGGTTTATTCGACGCTGCACACCAACTCCGCCGTCGGCGCCATTCCGCGCCTGCTCGACATCGGCATCCTGCCGGACATCCTGGCCGGCAACATCATCGGGGTCGTGGCGCAGCGCCTGATCCGCGTCCTCTGCCGCCATTGCAAATATCCATATCAGCCGGATGCGACCGAGCGCAAATTGCTGGGACTGCATCACAACGATGAGGTCACACTGTACCGCGCCGCCGGCTGCGATATCTGCCATCACCAGGGTTACAGCGGGCGCCAGGCGATCATGGAAATTCTCAAGTTGGATTCCGAACTGGACGATCTTATCTCTCGCCGTGCCAGCATGCGCGACATCAAGCAGGCCGCGCTGGAAGCCGGTTTCCGCCCGCTGGCGCAGGATGGTATCCGCCGCATCCTGCAAGGCATCACCTCGGTGGCCGAGGTGATGCGCGTGGTTGACCTGACGGATCGGCATTAGGCAAACATGGCTCTCTATGCGTACAAGGTAATCGACGCGGACGGCAAGACCGCCAAGGGTTTGCAGGATGCGGCCAACCTGATCGATCTTGAAATGCGCCTGAAGCGGGGCGGGCTGGACCTCATCAGCGCCAGAGAGGAAGCCAATACTTCATCCTTCGGAGCGACCCGGATCAAGCGCGTCGCGCTCATCACCTTCTTTTTCAATCTCGAGCAATTGACCCGCGCCGGCGTGCCCTTGCTGGAATGTCTGGCCGATCTGCGCGATACCATGGAGGAAGCCACTTTTCGCGAGATCATTGCCAATATGGTGGAGTCGATCGAGAGCGGCAAAAAATTGTCGCAAGCCATGGCCGAACACCCCAATGCGTTCGACAAGATCACGGTCAATCTGACCAAGGCGGGGGAGGACAGCGGGCGTCTGGTCGATGTGTTCAAGCATCTCACCGAATCGCTCAAGTGGCAGGACGAGATGGCCTCGCAGACCAAGACCATGATGATCTATCCGGCCTTCGTCGGCACCATCGTGCTCGCCATCACTTTCTTCCTGATGATCTATCTGGTGCCGCAACTGGTGGGTTTTATCAAGGGCATGGGGCAGGAGATCCCGATCCAGACACGGATACTGATGGCGACCTCCGGTTTCTTCGTCGCCTATTGGTATGCGCTCCTGCTCGCGCCGTTCGTGCTGTTCGGCGGCTACAAGCTGGCGCTGATCGTCAATCCGAAACTGCAATATCACGTGGACAATTTCAAGCTGCACGTATGGCCGACCGGCCCCATTCTGCGCAAGATCATCCTCGCCCGCTTCGCCAATACCTTCGCCATGATGTACAGTTCCGGCATCACCATTATGGATTGCATCGCCAATTCGCGTGATCTGGTGGACAATCAGGTCATCGCGCAAAGTCTGCAAAATGTCATGGGCGAAATCGAAGCCGGCAAAAACCTGACGCAAAGTTTCCAGAAGACGGGCATCTTCCCGCCGCTGGTGGTGCGCATGCTGAAAGTGGGCGAGGCGACCGGCCAGCTCGACCAGGCGCTGCTCAACGTCAGCTATTTCTACGATCGCGATGTGAAAGATTCGATCAATAAAGTACAGGTGATGATTGAACCGACCATGACGCTGATCCTCGGTGCCCTGTTGGGCTGGGTGATGCTGTCTGTGTTGTCGCCAATTTATGATCTGATTGGCAAGGTGCAACTCTGATGCGTACCCTTCTTTTTCTGAGCGCGGAGACTTTTCAAACCCATGTCTGGCATCGGGATGGCTCGGTGGTCGTGCGCGAGTTCAGCAACGACGCGGACGGCAGAGAGCAGTTGGCCGCCATGCTGGAGCGCCACCGTAATCCCTTGTGGCTGCTGGTCGATATCATCGAGGAAGACTTTCATCTGGAGTCAATCCCGCATTTGATCGGCCCCAGCCGGAGCGCCCTCATCGAGCGCAAATTCGAGCAGTATTACCGCAGCACGCCCTTCCGCCAGGCGACGCTGCTCAAGCGCCAGAGCGAAGGGAGACGCGATGACGAATACCTGTTCTCGGCGCTGACCAACCCGCAACGCATTTCGCCCTGGCTGGACATCCTGCATGCCCATCAGGTACCGCTGGCCGGAATCTATTCCGTCCCCAACATCAGCGCCTCGCTGCTCAAGGGCATCGAGTCCGAGCATATCCTGTTGCTGACCTGGGAAAAGCGGGCAGGGCTGCGCCAGACCTATTTTCACAACAAGCGCCTGCACTTTTCGCGCCTGATCCCGCTCAACGGTGACGGCAATCTGATCGATGCTGTCACTGCGGAGACCCCGCGCACCGAGCAATATCTGAAGAGCCTGTCGCTGCCACCGGCGGGTGAAGTGCTCGACGTGTATATCCTCTGCCACCCGGTGGATCGGGAGCAGTTTCAGGCCAGGCTGGGGAACGAGCGCGACCTGAATTACCATTATCTCGACCTCAACGAGTTCGCGCACCGCTACAAATTCAAACATGAGTTCGTCGATTCTGACAGCACGCCGTTGTTGCTGGACCAGTTGGCGCGCAAGACACCGGGCGCGCATTACGGCAACAGCGAGCACACGCATTATTATCTGCTGTGGCAATTGCGCCGGATCCTCTACATCATCGCGGCGGCCATCGCGCTGACGGGGTTGTTGTGGAGTGCGCTGGCTTACTGGAAAGGCGAGCGGTATGCGCTGGAAGCCGAGCCGATCAAGCAGCAGACCGAGAGCACCCGTGCGCAGGTGCAAGGTATTCAGCGCCAGTTCGCCAATACCAGGGTGCCTGCCGGTGACATGAAGGCCGCAGTTCTGCTGGCGCGGCCATTGAGCCAGTATTCACCGATGCCGCAAGAGATTCTGTTCGAGTTGAGCGCGGTGCTGGACGACTTCCCGCGCATCACCGTGAACAAGCTGGCGTGGCAGGCCAGCGCCGCCGATGCGCCGCCTTCGCCGTATCCGGCACAGGTCATCACGTTTGACGGCGCGGTGAGCGAATTCGGTACCAGCCAGCGGAATGCACTCGACTATGTGGATCGTTTCCAGCGGGCGCTGGTGCAGCACGGTTACGCGGTCAGCGCCACCGCATTGCCACTGGATGTCAGCTCAAAAGGCAGCATCAGCGGACAGGCCACTGATGAGGCGGCATCAGGGCAGTTCACGCTCAAGATCATCTGGAGGCATCCGTCATGAGCTTCTCAAGCGCCGACTTCGCCGCAATAAAATGGAGTGTGTTGGCCTGCCTGCTCGCGCTGGGCGGCGCCATCGCGCTGTTCAATTACAGCACGGCTTTCGAGCAGCAGGCACGGCAACAACTCAAACAGGCGCAAAGTTTGCTGAATGATGCACGCAATCAACTTGCCAACGCGCAAAGCGACCTGGCGAACATGGCTGACTATCAACAAGAATACGACGCGCTGGTTGTGCAAAGGATTATCGGCAAGGAACAGCGTCTCGACTGGATCGAAGGCCTGGAGAAACTGCGCGGACAAAAGCTGGTGCCGGATTTCAAATACACTATCTCGCCGCAAAAACCCTACACGCCCAATCCGCCGCAGAGTAGCGGGAATTTCGCGCTCAATATAAGCCCCATGACCTTGCAGATCGAACTGCTGCACGAAGAACAACTGCTGCGCTTTTTCAACGCAATGGAGGCACAGTTGCAAGGCTGGTTCATCCTCGATCATTGCAGCCTGTCGCGCAACGTACCATCCACCCCGGGTGCCGCGATGCTGGCTGCTGATTGCGCCGGCGGCTGGTTCACCATGCAGAACAGGAGCGCGCCATGACTTCCGTCCGTCATTCCCGCGCAGGCGGGAAAACAAGGCCGCAGGCCGAAGTTTCGAGGAACGGCCATCCAGCAATTCAACAGTGTCTGTTTACTTTCGCTTTGTTCGCAATCTTTACCGGGATGGCCAACGCCGCCGAACTCGGTCGCCTGTTCTTCACCCCACAGGAGCGCGCCCAACTTGAGCGGCAGGGCGCGCTCAAGTCCGCCCAGCCTGCCGCCCGCATCGACACCCTCACCGTCAACGGCATGATCCAGAAGAGCGGCGGCAAACGCATCTACTGGATCAACGGCGAGCAACAGGATGCCGTGGCCTCGCCCGGCCAGGCACCCGCCAGCGTGCGCGTTACCGTGCCCGGCAAACCGCAGCCGGTCGAGGTCAAGGTCGGGCAGCGCGTCGAA
>CAZSIO010000067.1:0-6137 GCA_964606865.1 uncultured Sideroxydans sp. | reverse complement strand
CGCTGCACCATGCCCTTGTTGAGCAGGTACAGCGCACGGTCTCGCTTGTCACCGGATTGATCTTCGATGGACTTCAGCGCTTCATCGTAGTGCTGTTCCGCCAGCTGTTGTTTGATGATCGCGAACGAATTGCTGTAAGTCGCGCAGCCGTTCAATGCCAGGACACAGGCCAGGGTGGCCAGCCAGATGGAAACCCTGCCAATGTACGTCGGCAAGTCCTCCATCCCGCCGCGCAAGCGCTGGGCGGACATTGTGAATCGCGTCATCAGCGGCCTAGAAATTCAGCTTGCTGCGCTCCACCAGTTTTTTGATCTTCTTCTGTCCCACCCATACCTTGCGGTTGTCGGCCAGACTGATGAGAGTCAGATCCACCTGGTAGTAACGCAATTGCGTTTTACCGGAGGCGTCAATAATGGTGTTGATCGTGCCTTTCAGCATGAAGTCTGCACCTTGCTCTTCGCCCATCGCTTTGCGCGTGGCCTCGCGCGCATGCAGATCCTGGTCCTTGCGTTCATCGCGGATCTCCTGGCGCTCGGTGGACGATGCGACAAACTGCACCCGGCCGGAATTGATCAGGGAGCGTTCCAGATCCGCGACGAAGGTGTTGACGTTGATGTGCTCGTGGCTCAGGTTGCGCACTTCACCCACGATCACCGCCGGTTGCCGTTTTTGGCTGCGCGTGAATTCATCGAGCCAGACGCGGTTCAGCACATCCTGCATCATCTCCGCCGACACCAATTGTGAATCCGTGTCGTTCCACGCGCCGCTCAGGTCGATTTGCTGGTTCACGTCCACCCGCTCAACCGAAGTGGCGCAGCCGCTCACCAACCAGGCCAGAGCCACCAGTACGGCGGCAGATTTTGTCGAAAATATAGTCCGGCTCATTATTTTTTCTCCTTGGCAACGCGGTCAAAAATGTTGTCCGCCTGCGTTTCAATATAGCGTTTCAGATCGGTGTTCATGCTCTGTACCCCATCCAGGGTGCTTTTCACCTGCTTCATATCCAGTTCGGCGATGGAGTAGACGACATTGGTTTTGGGGTCGCGCCACGAACCGATGATCCGGGCACCGCTCAGATTGACCTTGCTCAGACTGCTGATCTGGCGCGACACCGATTCTTCCGCGACGGCAGTGCCGCCGGACTTGGCGGCGGCCATATAGTCGCTGCTTACCACATCCATGTATGACGACAACACACGCGCCACCTCGGCGCGCGCCCGATCGTCGGCAACCGATTTTTGCAGCGACAGGTCTCCGGCTGGAGAGGCCGATCCAACCCCGTGGAACAGGCGTCCATCCTTGTTGTTCAGGATGCTGGTGCCCTGGTTGACCCAATCGGGTGCACCCTTGAGCCCCAGATTGCTCTCTACTTTCGTGGTGCTGGAACAGGCCGTGATGACTCCAGCCAAAGCTGCGATAGCCAGTAACTTTGTGACAGTGAGTGATATTTTCATGACGTTCTCCTGGGTTGGAACAACAGGTTTGAAGTTGTCGCAGAATGTGTGCGATGCCGGTAGTGCCGTCATCATAATGCGAATCGCCGAATCGCCGAAATTTTTCGCGGCAAACAGTGTTACACTGCGCGCCGCAATTTCGTTTCAGTCTGAAACATGGCGACAGAAATCGTAGCGAGCGGTTGCATGGCAAGGCGCACGGAGCGGAGGAACCGGAGTGTACACAGACGTACATGAGGATTCCGAGCACCGCGCAACGCAGCCATGCAACCGCGCAGTAGATTTATGTCTTCATGTAGTGATTGCCACCGATTCCGGTTCGTCGTACCCACCTCATTCAGCCTCAGACTGGCGTTCTTGATTGAACGACAGGCCGTTTGTATCCAGAAAGAAAATATGTCATTTGCATCCCTCGGTTTGTCCGCCGAACTCGTCCGCGCCGTTACCGAGCGCGGTTATACCGAACCCACGCCGATCCAGGCGCAGGCCATTCCTGTCGTGCTCAAAGGCGGCGACCTGATGGGCGGCGCGCAGACCGGCACCGGCAAGACCGCCGGTTTCACCCTGCCACTGCTGCAACGCCTGATGGTGAATAACGTCGCAGGCAAATCTCCCATCCGCGCGCTGGTGCTCACGCCCACGCGCGAACTCGCCGCGCAGGTGGAAGAGAGCGTGCGCGAATACGGAAAATACCTGCCGCTCAAATCGATGATGATGTTCGGCGGCGTCAACATCAACCCGCAGATCAAGCAACTGCATGGCCGCGTGGATATCCTGGTGGCGACGCCGGGACGGCTGCTCGACCACTTGCAGCAAAAGACGGTGGACTTGTCGCATGTCGAGATTCTGGTGCTGGACGAGGCCGACCGCATGCTGGACATGGGCTTCATCCGCGACATCAAGAAAGTGCTCGCGGTGCTGCCCAAACAGCGCCAGAACCTGCTGTTCTCCGCCACCTTCTCCGACGAAATCAAGCTGCTGGCCGACGGTCTGCTGAACAATCCCGCGCTGATCGAAGTGGCGCGCCGCAACGCGACGGCCGAACTGATCGAGCAGCGCGTGTATCCGGTGGATCGCGAGCGCAAGCGCGAACTGCTGACGCATCTCATCAAGGAGCACAACTGGTTCCAGGTGCTGGTGTTCACCCGCACCAAGCACGGCGCGAACCGCCTGGCCGAGCAACTGGACAAGGACGGCATCCCCGCGATGGCGATCCACGGCAACAAGAGTCAGGCGGCGCGCACGCGGGCGCTGGCCGAATTCAAGACCGCCAAGTTGCAGGTGCTGGTGGCGACCGACATCGCCGCGCGCGGCATCGACATCATCGAGCTGCCGCACGTGGTCAATTTTGAGCTGCCCAACGTGCCGGAAGATTACGTGCACCGCATCGGCCGCACCGGACGCGCGGGCAGCTCGGGCGAAGCCAGCTCGCTGGTTTGTATCGACGAAAAGAAACTATTGAGCGACATCGAGCGCCTGACCAAGCGCGAGATTCCCGTGGTCCAGGTGCCGGGTTTTGAACCCGACCCGCGCATCAAGGCCGAGCCCATCCTGAATGGCTCGAACCGGGGGCAGGGCGGACGCGGGCAGGGGCAAGGTCGCGGTCAGCCGCGGTCGGGCGGCGCACCGCGCAGCGGAGGCAAGCCGGCAGGCGGTGCGGGGCGCGGTGCTGCGCCGTCGGGTGCACAACATCGTTCCGGCGGTCGCGGACGATAACCTCAGATAAGTTTTGGTTTGTCATTCCCGCGTAGGCGGGAATCAAGCCATCAAAATTATCCTGCGAAGCAGACAAAACAAACTGCATTTTCCATCACTGCACTGGATTCCGGCCTTCGCCGGAATGACGCAGTTTTTATAACGGGTATTGAGAATGAACGAAACTATCACGAACGAGGAAGCCATCGCCGCCACCAAACTGTGGCTGGAGCGGGCAGTGATCGGGCTCAATCTCTGCCCTTTCGCCAAGGGCGTGCACGTCAAGAACCAGATAAGGTATGTGGTGAGCGCGGCACAAACACCGGATGAATTGCTGCGCGACGTATTGAGTGAATTGGAACTCCTGGCCGAGACGCCGCGCGACAAGATCGACACCACGCTATTGATTCACCCGCAGGTGCTGACCGATTTTCTCGACTACAACGATTTCCTCGAAGTGGTGGATGCCGCGCTGGAAGAAGTCGATCTGGCGGGCGAATTGCAAGTCGCCAGCATGCATCCGCACTATCAATTCGCCGACACCAAGCCAGATGACATCACCAATTTCACCAACCGTTCGCCTTACCCCACCCTGCACTTGTTGCGTGAAGACAGCATTGAAGAGGCGGTGGCAGCCTTCCCCGAGGCCGAGATGATCTTCGAGAAGAACATCGAGACCCTGCGCAAACTGGGCCACGAAGGCTGGGATGCGCTGGGACTGGCGGCAGTGCAGAAAAAGTAATTTGAAAACCTGCTGCGCGGCCGGATTGCGGCGTTGCGCGGTGCTCGAAATCCTCATGCACTGCATGTGCACTCCGGTTTCTGTGCTCCGTGCGCCTTGAACTCCAACCGCTCGCTACGGTTTTCAAATCACTTTATGCACATCTGAAAATCAGCGGTATCCTTGATTCATGACCACACCCGACTATTCGCAACTCACGCCCGACTGTGTGCTCAACGCGCTGGAAAGCATCGGCTTGCGTTGCGACGGTCGCCTGCTTGCGCTCAACAGCTACGAGAATCGCGTGTATCAGGTCGGCATGGATGAGGGCGCGCCGCGGGTCGCCAAGTTCTACCGTCCCGCGCGCTGGAGCGACGACGCCATCCTCGAAGAGCACGCCTTCGTGCAGGAACTGGTCGAACGCGAAATTCCCGTCGTGCCTGCCTCGGTGATCGACGGCAAGACGCTGCATCACTTCGATGGCTTTCGTTTTTCTGTTTTTGAAAAACACGGCGGACGGGCGCCGGAACTGGAAAACCGCGACACGCTGGAATGGATGGGGCGCTTCCTTGGGCGCATCCACGCGGTCGGCGCGCTCAAGGATTATCAGCAGCGTCCCGCATTGAATATCGAAACGTTCGGCACCGAACCGCGCGATTTTCTGCTGGCGAATCATTTCATTCCGCCCGACCTCGACGCGGCCTATCGCAGCGTGGCGCAACAGGCGCTGGACGGCGTGCGCCATTGCTTTGACCGGGCGGGCGAGGTGAAGCCATTGCGCCTGCACGGCGACTGCCATGCCGGCAATGTGCTGTGGACGGACGACGGTCCGCACTTCGTGGACTTCGACGACAGCCGCATGGGGCCGGCGGTGCAGGACCTGTGGATGCTGCTCTCCGGCGAGCGCGCAGACCGCGTGCGCCAGATGGGCGACGTGCTCGCCGGCTACGAGGATTTCTGTGAATTCGATGCGCGCGAGCTGCACCTGATCGAAGCACTGCGCACCCTGCGGTTGATCCACTACGCTGCCTGGCTGGCGCGGCGCTGGGACGATGCCGCTTTCAAGCAGGCGTTCCCGTGGTTCAACACACAGCACTATTGGCAGGATCGGATATTGGAATTGCGCGAACAGATCGCGCTGATGGAGGAGCCGCCGCTGTGGCAGCAATAACTCAAAGCACCCTCACCCTAACCCTCTCCCAAAGGGCGAAGGAATTGGCTCCCTTCCCCCGCCGGGGGAAGGGCTGGGGATGAGGGAACCATCGTTGAAAAACCATGAAACCTGATGCAAACCTCTGCCCCTGTGGCAGCCAAAAAACCTATACCGATTGCTGCGCCCGCTACGTGGATGGCAGCGAACCCGCTCCCGGCGCCGAAGCGCTCATGCGTTCGCGCTACACCGCCTATACCCTGTTACGCGAAGACTACTTGCTTTCCACTTGGCATCCCTCCACGCGCCCCGTCGCACTGGGATTGGCCGATGAAGCGCCGACAAAATGGCTGGGTCTGGAGGTAAAACGCCACGAACAGCAGGATACAAACCATGCCCTCGTCGAATTCGTCGCGCGCTACAAAGTGAACGGACGCGCGCAGCGGCTGCATGAGACCAGCCGCTTTGTGCGCGAGGGCGGGCGCTGGCTGTATGTGGAGGGTGAGATGTGATCGGCGGGCCAATGCAATACAATCATCCAACCATATAAGCCAAACAAACATGAATACTGAAACTGAAAACAACACCCTGGTGATCACCGCCATCGGCGCGGACAAGCCCGGCCTCGTCGAGCGCCTGACCGCCCGCATCGGCGAGAGCGGCTGCAACATCGACGAAAGCAGCATGGCCGCCCTGGGTGGCCAATGCGCGCTCATCTTGCGGGTCAGGGGTCCCTGGCACGCGCTCTCCAAGCTGGAAGGGCAATTGCCCGCGCTCGGCCAGCAACTGGAACTGACCCTGCATCACGAGCGCACCGGCAAACGCAAACCGACCGATGCCGCCATTCCCTACACCGTCGAACTGGTGTCGCCTGACCGCCCCGGCGTCGTGCACAACTTGGCGGCATTCTTCGCGCGCAATGGCATCAACATCGAAGAACTGCAGACCAGCACCTATCCCGCCCAGCACACCGAAACACCGACGCTTTCCGTCGTCATGACAGTTGCCATTCCAGCCAGCATGCAAATCGCCAATCTGCGCGGGGATTTTCTGGATTACTGCGACGACCTCAACCTCGATGCGACGTTCGAGCCGCTGCGGGGATAAGTTGCGGGTT
>CAZSIO010000066.1:0-6150 GCA_964606865.1 uncultured Sideroxydans sp. | reverse complement strand
TTCTGTTGCGGCGGCGGCGGCGGATTGCTGACCGACGACTTGCTGGATCTGCGCGTCAAGGGCGCATTGCCGCGCATGGAGGCACTCAAGCAAGTGGCCGATGAGAAAGGCGTTAATTTCCTCGCTCTGATCTGCGCCATCTGCAAGACACAATTTACCAAGGTCGCTCCCTACTACGGTTTCGAACGCAAGATGGTAGGTGGCGTGCATCAACTGGTCAGCAACGCAATCATTCTGGGCGACAAGCACTAAATTTACTGGAGGCAGGAGAAAATATGTCAGCAACCATCGAAACCCCGCAAAAGCTCACATTCCGCCGTTACAAAGACGGCAATAATAAAGTTGCCCGTTTTAACAAGATGATTTTTCAGGCCAGCTACACCTACAAGTGCCCGACCTACATTCAATCTACTCCGCCGTGCCAAGGGAGTTGCCCCGCCGGCGAGGATATTCGGGGCTATCTGGCTATCGTGCGTGGCACCGAAAAACCGCCGGTCGGCGCCGATGGGAAGCCGAGCATGCCGTGGCAGGAATATGCGTGGCGGCGTCTGACCGAGGCCAATCCATTCCCGTCGGTGATGGGGCGCGTTTGCCCGGCACCGTGCGAAAGCGGCTGCAACCGCAACGAGGTGGAAGACCACGTGGGCATCAATTCCGTCGAGCACTTCCTTGGCGAATATGCGATTGCCAACAATCTGAAATATAACAAACCCGCCGTTCAGCCCTCCGGCAAGAAGGTGGCGATCATGGGCGGCGGCCCGGCCGGACTGTCCTGCGCCTATCAGCTGGCATTGAAGGGACACGATGTCACCATCTTCGATGAGCGCGAGCAGTTGGGCGGCATGATGCGTTACGGCATTCCCGGATTCCGCACTCCGCGCGATGTCCTGGATGCGGAGATTCAGCGCATCCTTGATCTCGGGGTGAAAACACGCATGAAGACGCGCGTGGGAACCGATTTGAGTATGGAGCAGGTGCGCAAGGAGTTCGATGCAGTATTCCTTGGCATGGGTGCCCAATCCGGCCGTGCGTTGCCGATCGCCGATGCGACAGCACCCAACGTGGTGACGGCGACCGCTTTCTTGAAAGCCTTCAACGAAGGCCGTTTGCAGCATGTTGGCAAGCGCGTGGTGGTGGTCGGTGGTGGCGATACCTCAATCGACGTGGCGACCGTGGCACGCCGTCTCGGTCACATCAAGAATGCGAAGCCAACGGATGCGGAAGCAGCGATTGCCGGTCATCTGGCACAGGATGTGGCAATGATTTCGGCCAAGGAAGGCGCGGAAGTGACGCTGACCTCGGTGTTCCCGGTGGACAAGATGCAGGCCAACAAACACGAGATCGAACAGGCTCAAGCGGAAGGAATCGCCATCATCGGTGGTCTGGCGCCGGTCGGCATCGTGCGCGATGCGAGTGGTCGTGCCACCGCGTTGCGGGTGATCCAGTGCGAGGCCAAGATCACCGGCGGCAAGCTGGAAATCAAAAATGTGGAAGGCAGCGAGCGTGATCTTGAGGCCGACTTGATTGTGTCGGCGATCGGACAGGCGGTTGATTTTACCGGACTGGAAGAATTCAATAATGGCAAAGGCGCGGTCACTGCGGACAGAAACTATGTGGTTGCCGGGAAACCCGGCGTGTTCGCCGGCGGCGACGTGATCCGTCCGCACCTGCTGACGACGGCGATCGGCCACGGCTCGATTGCTGCCGATGGAATCCATAATTTCCTGCTGGGTATCGATCTGGAAAAACGCCCAAAGATCGATGCGCACCAGTTCGACCTGATGCGCAAGATGGAAGAGAAGGGGATCAAGATCGAAGAGTCGCACGATCCTTTGCGCGGAACTTGCGATTCCAGTATCGCCGTGCACAACTTCGACAATCGCTCCGATCGCTATATTATTCCGCACGACCAGTTGTTCCTCGGGCATTTTGCCTACACGGCGCGCAACAAACGCAGCACCACCACCTTGAGCAAGGAAAGCGCGCTGGGCAATTTTGAAGATCGCCTGGGAAAATTGAGCGAAGCGGAAGCCGTGGCAGAGGCCAAGCGTTGCATGAGTTGCGGCATGTGTTTCGAGTGTGATAACTGTGTGATGTATTGCCCGCAGACTGCCGTGTATCGGGTCAAAAAGTCCGAGTCGACAACCGGCCGCTACGTGGCCACCGACTATGACAAATGCATCGGTTGCCATATTTGCGCCGACGTGTGTCCGACGGGTTACATCCAGATGGGATTGGGCGAGTGATGAAACGGCTCGCCTCCCTGTTGCTGTGCTTGTGCGTTGCGCCGGTTTGGGCCGGTGATAGCGCGGGCACTCCAAAGCTCGACATCGGCCGTGGCGGGCAGTGCGTGGAGGACACGCAGTGGATGCGCAAAAATCACATGCACATGCTCAAGCACCAGCGTGACGAGGCGCTGCGCAAAGGGATACGCGATGAAAAGATCAGTCTTAAAAACTGCATCGAGTGCCATGCGAGCATGAAGGATGACAGCGTGATCGCGCGCGCGGACAGTTTCTGCGTCGGTTGCCACAAGTATGAGGCGGTCAAGCTGGATTGCTTCGAATGCCACTCGGGCAAACGCAAGAGTGCCTGGTTGCAGCAGAGGGATGCCAAATGAGTGATATCGATACCCAGCGCAGGAATTTTCTGAAGACATCCGTCGGTGCGGCAGCGATCGCCATCGCACCGGGCATGCTGCTGTTCGATATCGCCCATGGCAATCCGGAAGGTGCCAGCAGCAAAGTGCGCTGGGGGATGCTAATCGACGCCGAGCAGTGCAAGCCCGGCTGCAACGACTGTGTTACGGCCTGCAACAAGGAGAACGGCCTGTCGGGCGGAACTGCCGCCACCGATTCGCAATGGATCCGCAAGATCGAACTCAAGGACATCAGCACCGGACGCGAACTGTCACTGCCGATGATGTGCCAGCATTGCGAGAATCCGCCCTGTGTTGATGTCTGCCCGACCAATGCCTCGTTCAAGCGCGCCGACGGTATCGTGCTGGTGGATAAGCACCGCTGCATCGGCTGCCGCTACTGCATGATGGCCTGTCCCTACAAGGCACGCTCTTTTGTGCATGAGGTTTTGCACGACCAGAATCCGGATGTGCCGCGTGGCAAAGGGACGGTGGAAAGCTGCACCCTGTGCGTGCACCGCATAGACCAGGGCGGAAAACCCGCCTGTGCCGAGGCCTGTCCCAACAACGTGATCCTGTTCGGTGACCTGAACGATCCCGCCAGCGAGATTGCCAAAAAAGTGCGCTCTGTTGCCAGTGTGCAGATTCGTGCCGATCTGCACCTGAATCCGGGTGTCCGTTACCAGGGAATCTAAATGTCATACACATCACCCAACCAATTAAGAAGTCCGCTCTATTACCTGCTGCTCGCGATTGCCGGGTTGATGGTGCTCGGCGGTCTGGCTGCCGTGCACGAGATGGAGTCACAGGGACATATCATCACCGGCATGAACAACCAGATCGTGTGGGGTATGCCTCACGTGTTTGCCATCTTCCTGATTGTCGCGGCATCGGGCGTGCTCAATGTCTCCTCGATCGGATCGGTTTTCAACAAGCCGGCCTACAAAGCGCGCGGGCCGCTCGCGGGATTGTTGTCGATTGCCATGCTGGGCGGCGGCCTGATGGTGCTGATGCTGGATCTGGGGCGGCCTGACCGCGTGATCGTGGCGGCGACCAACTACAATCCGACCTCGGTGTTTGCCTGGAATGTGCTGCTGTACTCCGGCATGTTCGCCGCCGTCGTGGTCTATCTCTGGACCATGATGGAGAAACGCATGTATCCGTGGTCGAAACCGGCAGGACTGCTGGTGTTCGTCTGGCGATTCGTGCTGACTACCGGCACCGGGCTGATTTTTGCCTTCCTCGGCGCGCGCCAGGCCTACGGCTCGGCCGTCCTGCCGCCAATGTTCATCATTCTGTCTTTTGCATGGGGCATTGCGGTGTTCCATATCGTGCAATCGGCCATTTATGCGTGGAACGGCACCAGCCTCGACGAGTATGTGCAGAAACGCATGCGCAACCTGATGGGGGTGTTCGTTGTTGCCGCACTGTATTTCGTGGCCGCCTATCACCTGACCAATCTGTATTTTTCGCGCCAAAGCGCATTCGAATATTTCATCCTGCGCGACGGCGGCATCTATCCGCAGTTGTTCTGGTGGGGTTATGTTGTCATTGGCAATCTGCTGCCGCTGCTGCTGATCTTCCATCCCGCTCTGGGTAAATCGAAGTGCGTGATCGGCGCCTCGCTGGCCATTATTCTGGGCGGATTCGCTTTCCTCTATGTCTTCATCATCGGCGGGCAAGCCTTCCCGCTGGATATCTTCCACGGCTTCGAGGTGAGCAGCACCTTCGCGGATGGCATGATTGGCACCTATCGTCCTTCGTTGTTCGAGATATTGCTCGGCTTTGGTGGTCTCGGTGTTGCCTTTGTGATCACGGCGATCGGTATTCGCGTGCTGGATTTCGTGCCGCACGAGATCCCGAAAAAAGTCGGGCATCATTGAGTTCGCGCAGGCTCGAACGCAATTGAGGCGGCAGCCATGAGCAACCGGATGCTGATTTCAGCCGCGCACAAATCTTCCGGCAAGACCATGGTCAGCATTGGCTTGTGCGCCGCGCTCGCTGCGCGCGGTCATGCTATACAACCTTTCAAGAAGGGCCCCGACTACATCGATCCGATGTGGTTGAGCCAGGCCGCCGGCCGTCCCTGCCGCAATCTCGATATGTACCTGATGGAAAACGACGATGTCGTGGCGACCTTTGCGCGCCATGCCGCCGCAGTGAATCTGGTCGAGGGCAACAAGGGGTTGTATGACGGTTTATCGCTCGACGGCAGCAATAGCAATGCCGCGCTGGCCAAGCTGCTCGATCTGCCGGTGATGCTGGTGATCGACGCGCGCGGCATGACGCGCGGCATCGCGCCGTTGATCCTCGGTTACCAGGCGTTCGATCGCGACATCAACATCGCCGGTGTCATCCTCAACAATCTTGGCGGCTCGCGCCATGAATCCAAGCTGCGCCAGGTCATCGAGCACTACACCGACGTGCCGGTGGTCGGCGCGATCCAGCACGATGAACGCCTCTCCATCATTGAGCGCCATCTCGGCCTGATGCCGAGCAACGAGTCGATCGCGGCCCATGCCAAGATCAGGCAGATCGGCGAGGCCATCGCGGAGCAGGTTGATCTGGATAAACTTCTTGCGCTGACGCAGAAAGCGCCGCTGGCTGTCCCGCACCGGGCTGAAGTCAGCGCGCTGCCAGTCGGTGACAAGGTGCGCATCGGCATCGCGCGCGATCGCGCCTTCGGCTTTTATTATGCTGACGACCTCGATGCCTTGCAGGCGGCGGGGGCGGAGTTGGTGCCGTTCGACGCGTTGCATGACGCCCATCTGCCCGAGATCGACGGCTTGTACATCGGCGGCGGTTTTCCCGAGGCGTGCGCGGTCGAACTGGAGGCGAATGCGACACTGCGCAACGAGATCAAACAGGCGATTGAACACGGCATGCCCGCGTATGCAGAATGTGGCGGGCTGATGTACCTGTCGCGCAGTATCGCCTACGACGGGCGCACCTTCGAAATGGTTGGCGCCATTCCGGGAGATGTGAAGATGCATGCCAAACCGGTCGGGCGCGGCTACGTGCACCTGCGCGAGGATGCCGGGCATCCGTGGCCGCGACCTGATGTGCCGGCGCGGCAGATCAAGGCACATGAGTTCCATTATTCCAGCCTGGAGAATCTTCCGCCGGATAGCCGCTTCGCATACCATGTCGAGCGCGGTTACGGCATCGACGGCGAGCGCGACGGTCTGGTTATCCATAATCTGCTGGCTTCTTACACGCATCTACGCACCATCGGCAGCTGCTATTGGGCGACCCGTTTTGTCGCTTTCGTCCGCCGCTGCAAAAATACGTCATCAACCTTAAGCAAAGAGAAAACACGATGAACTCCAGTTTGTATCAAACCGCCATCGCGGCATTCGACCGGGCCAATTCTGAAGACCCGAACAAGGAAATGTGGGAAGGCACGGAATATCCGAAAGAATTGCTGTACGCGCAGCGCATGACCGAGATGCAGGAACGCTATGCGCCGGACGCGCCGGAAGAAGTCAAACTGGCGGTGCGCGCCCAGCATA
>CAZSIO010000065.1:0-6348 GCA_964606865.1 uncultured Sideroxydans sp. | reverse complement strand
ATTTCCGCGCTGTAGCGCATTTTTTTACAGGCAATACGCAAGGCATGCAATTGTGCGGGGTTCTCTTTTAACGCTGCGCCTTGCGCGATAACCCGGCCGTGCTGTTTTTCCAGAATATGCCGCGCAAAGCGTTTGAGCGGGATGTCCGACTCAGGCCAATGCCCGCCATGCAACCATGCGCCAAAGCGCAGCAGCATGCGCTGGAAATCAGCCGAGCCCAGCCTGTGCACCGTTTCTGCATATACCTTTTTCCGTCTGCGTTCACTCGCCCGCAACACCCCGCGCAGCCCGGCATGTTCCGGCATGCGGGCGCAGAGGGATGCCAGTGTCTGGGTGACAAACACGTCCCATTCGCGTGCACGCCCCAAATCCACACACAAACGCCCGACCTGCTCACGCAAGGCCACCGCCTCGGTATCGTCATGGACACGCCGCGCAATGCTCAGTACCACCCGCAGACGGCGCAATCCGACGCGCACCTGATGCAGGTATTCTTCATCCAGTTCAAGCAGTGCGCCCGGCACGTTGGTCTGTACCTGCGCCAGGCAGGAAATGATCAGGGCATGCAACGCGCCGGTGGTGTGCTGTGCCTTGTGCAAAACCGGGAAGCTGCCCTTGCTCGGCACGGGATTGCCGGCCGCAAACAGGCGATAACCGTGTTCAGCTTTGCTGGTGTGTTCAACCTGCAACGGAACGATATTGAGCAGCGCCAGCGCCAGCCTGAATAATTGCAGCGGCGCGCCGGATTTGAGTTCGAGTTCCAACTCCGAGATGGGGTAAACCGATTGCCCGGCGCGTATTTCGCCGCTGTCCAGACACAGCTCGATGCGTGCGCCCTCGAAATCCAGGAGGCGGATCGTGCGCAAGAAATCGGTGACAAATACGGGTTGCAGATGGTTGCGCACGGCATGCGGCAGCACACCGCCAGCCGCAGCCAGCGCCTCGAGATCGAGCCGCTCAGTGGCGACGGGGATTTCCCACTCATTGCGCTGATGCAGCCCCGCGCTCGCCTGACCACCGCCCTTGAGCGTCTGCACCCAGCGCACGCCGCTGCGGCGCAAACGCAACGCCAGCGCGTGGCGATGCAACTTCAGCCCGGCAGTATCGTAATACACGCTGTACAACCCGACCGTGCGTGCCCGCGCCACGGAAAACGCGCGCAAAAAAGGATGACGGCGCAGAAGCGGCAAATGCTCGGCGGCGATGTGCAACTTCAATTCGGTTTCAACGGTCATGATTGCGCGCGGATCGCCATGCCGGCAGCGTGACCCGATGCCCATGCCCACTGGAAGTTATAACCGCCGAGCTGCCCCGTCACATCCACGACCTCCCCGATGAAATACAGCCCCGGCACCTCATTGCACTCCATCGTCTGCGACGACAGCGCGCGGGTATCCACTCCGCCGCAGGTCACCTCGGCCTTGCCGTAGCCCAGCGTGCCGGTCGGCGTGACCTGCCAATTTTTCAGGCGCTGCGCCAATGCCTTCAATTCCTTTTCGGCGCATTGGTTGAGCGGTTTGTTTTCGGTCCATTGCCCGGCAATGATGGCTGCCAGACGTTGCGGCAGATATTGCGCCAGAAAATTGTCCAGCAATAGCTTGCTGGCGCGATGCTGCCTGAATAGTTGGTGTGGATCGGCATCGGGGAGCAGGTCGATGCTGAGCGGTTTGCCAGGTTCCCAGTACGATGAGATTTGCAAAATGGCTGGGCCGCTCAAGCCGCGATGCGTGAACAGCAGGCTCTCCCGAAAACTGTGTTTGCCGAAACTCACGATCGCATCCAGCGACACGCCCGCCAGTTCCGCATAGATGCCCCATTCCTGCGGATGGAAACTGAGCGGAACCAATCCCGGCTTGAGATGCGTCACGGGAATCCCGAATTGCTCGGCAACCTGGTAACCAAAGGGGGTTGCACCGATCTTTGGAATGGACAATCCGCCGCTGGCGATGACAAGCGATGCGGCATGATATTCACCGCGCGTCGTCATCACACGAAAGTCCTTCCCGCCCCTGATTTGTGTGACCCCGCACGGCATGCTCCAGCGCACCCCGGCCGCGTCGCATTCGGCTTTGAGCATGGCGATGACGGCCTCCGATCCATCGTCGCAAAACAATTGCCCCAGGGTTTTCTCGTGATAGCCGATGCCGTGGCGATCCAGCAGGGCGATGAAGTGCTGCGGGGTGTAGCGCGCCAGGGCGGAACGGCAGAAATGCGGGTTATGCGACAGGTAGTGTTGCGGTGCCGCATGCAGATTGGTGAAATTGCAGCGGCCGCCGCCGGAGATACGGATTTTCTCCGCCAGTTTTTTCGTGTGATCGAGCAACAGTACGGAACGGCCTTGTTGTGCGGCGGTCATGGCACACAACATGCCGGCCGCGCCGGCGCCGATAATCAAAACATCGAAACGTTCATCTCCCTGCTGTTCCGCCTTCATGTCTGCGCATCCAGCTGCCGCCACAGACAATGGCCCTTGCTCGCCTTGTCGATATCGTTCAACTGCGCCTCGTGCAACGCCAATTCATCCGCACTGGCGGCCAGCACACGCACCTCCAGGGCAACCCGATCCCCCGCCGCACCACCGCCCGGAGTGTGCTCCTCGGCGCTCTCCTGCAGCAGACTCTCCTGTCCGCGCGTCATCCCCAGATAGACCTCGGCCAGCAACTCGGTATCCAGCAATGCGCCGTGCAGAGTGCGATGTGAATTGTCGATCTGATAGCGGTCGCACAACGCATTCAGATTGTTCTTCTTGCCCGGATGCAACTCCTTGGCCACCTTCAGGGTGTCGATCACCCTGTTGTCCAGCAGCGGCAGCCCGGCCAACGCCAGTTCAGTGTTGAGGAAGCCAATGTCGAACGGCGCATTGTGGATGATGAGCTCCGCCCCGGCGATGAACTCAAGCAGTGCCGGCGCGACCTCGGCGAATTTCGCTTCGTTCTGCAAACGTTCCAGCGTCAGCCCGTGCACCGCAGCAGCCCCTTCGTCGATCTCGCGTTCCGGATTGAGATAACGATGAAAGGTGCGCGAGGAGACTTTGCGCCCGTCCAGCTCGATGGCCGCAACCTCGATGATACGATGTCCCTGCTTGGGGTCGAGTCCGGTCGTTTCGGTATCCAGCACGATTTGTCTCATGATCTTCCCCTTAATTCTTCGATGCCGCGATTCGCCAGCGCATCGGCGCGCTCGTTGCCGTCATGCCCGGAATGTCCCTTGACCCAAATCCACTCGATCTGGTGACGACCGGTTGCTTCGTCCAGTCTGCGCCACAGGTCCTCGTTCTTCACCGGTTGCTTGCCCGCCGTTTTCCAGCCGCGCTGTTTCCAACCGGACAGCCATTCGGTGATGCCTTGCAGGACGTATTTGGAGTCGGTATGCAAACGCACTTTGCAGGGGCGCGTCAGGGTTTCCAGCGCCGCTATGGCCGCCATCAACTCCATGCGATTGTTGGTGGTGTGCGCCTCGCCGCCGCACAACTCGCGTTCCTTTCCCTTGTTGCGCAACAATGCCCCCCAGCCGCCGATGCCGGGATTCCCCTTGCACGCCCCATCGCTGAAAATCTCAACCACTTCACTCATCGTGTTTCACTTTCTGCGTTCCTTTGTTCAACTTGGGCGCCGCCGGCAACAGCTTGCGCACCAGCCCCTCATTCCATCTCGGTTTGATCAGGCGCATCCCCGGCACCCGTTTGACCGCGTGCAGAAAATACACGCCGCCGCTCACCGCCCACCAACGATCTCCGGCGCGTTCCATAAACGACGCGCGCTCCAGCCACTTTTGCTGGCGAAAAGGCGGTGCATAGGCGGCAAAACGCCCGCCCACCACCTCGAATCCCAACAATGCCAGCCAGTCTTTCAAGCGGGGCAAGGTAATGAAATGACCGTTCCAGGGCACGCCCTGCTTTCGACCCAAGGCGCGATGCATACCCCACAGGCTGAACGGATTGAAGCCGCTGAGGATCAGGCTACCCTCCGCCATCAGCACCCGCTCCGCCTCGCGCAGGATCTGATGCGGATGCTCCGCAAACTCGAGCAAATGCGGCATCAGCACCAGATCGAGGCTGGTGCTGGCGAACGGCAACTCGGCACAGATCAGGCGCACCGCATTGCCCGGCTGGTTGCCTGCGGTAAAGCGCAAGGGCACGCGGCTATTGGATAAAAAATCATGCTCCGGCAGCCCCAGTTGCAGGGCGTTGTAGCCAAAAATATCCGCCACCGTCCGGTCAAAATAATCCCGCTCGCGCCGCAGCACATAGCCGCCCTGCTCCGTGGCAAACCATTCGCTCAAGCTCTGCGCAATTACTTTAGAATTCGGCATCGAACCCGCTGACCCCATCATGTTGAACATCACCGCCATCCCCGCCCTGCAAGACAACTACATCTGGGCGATCCACGATGACACCCATGTCGCCATCGTCGATCCGGGCGAAGCCGCCCCGGTGCTCGATTTCCTGCGCCGCACCGGATTGCGCCTTTGCGCCATCCTGTGCACCCACCGTCATCATGACCACATCGGCGGCATCGCCGAATTGCGCGAAGTATATAACGTGCCGGTGTACGGACGCAGCCATCCGAAGAATCCGCACATCACACATCCCTTGCGCGAGAACGATCAACTGCTGCTGACCGCACCCGCCATCGAATTCCGCATCTGGGAAGTACCGGGACATATCAGGGATCACCTCGCATACATCACGCCGGGGGCAGTGTTCTGCGGCGACGTGATGTTCGGTGCCGGCTGCGGCCGCAATTTTGAAGGCACACTGGAACAACTCCATCACTCATTGCAACGTCTGGCGACGCTTCCCGATGACACCCTGGTGTATTGCGCACATGAATACACCGCGCTCGACCTGCCTTTCGCCCTCGCCTGCGAACCCGACAACCCGGACATCCTGCAACGCATCGCGGAGACGCGCGAACGGCGTGCTGCCAATCAACCCACCGTGCCCTTCACCATCGGCCTGGAAAAAGCCACCAACCCGTTTCTGCGCCTGCGGCAACCCGTCTTGTTAAAAACCCTGCGCACACACGGCTGGCCCTGCCGCAGCGAACTGGGCACATTCACCGCACTGCGCAACTGGCGCGACCATTTCTAATTGCCTGAAACCCCGTTCTGGTTTATCCTGCGCGCCCTTTCGGAGAGGTGGATGAGCGGTTTAAGTCGCACGCCTGGAAAGCGTGTGTGGGGTAATACCCCACCGCGGGTTCGAATCCCGCCCTCTCCGCCAGTATCAAAATAAAAACCCGTATAGCTCAATGCTTTACGGGTTTTTTATTTATAAAGCCCACATGCCAAAATATTAATTCTCAAGCCCCCTTACCTATGGAATATTGCCAAAATTTTCCATCAGTGTCCCCGTTTTGTCCCCGAATGTCCCGCCGTATCCCGACGCAACTGTCCCCGTTTTGTCTCTGAATCAGACGCAAGCCATCCCGGCACTCAATACTGAAGCCTATTGATACTGATAGCTGGATCATTGCTTGTACCGCGTTTGCGGTGGATAGGTATGAGGCTCAGTTCAAGATCGTAGGGTACGATCAGGCAAGTCCATAGCTTTTCGTAACTCGGATTTTTTGGGGCGACCGACCCGTCTTGGCAGTTGGTCAACTGGAAGCGCGGTAATTGATGATGTTAATGGAATAGATTTGGGCCGTCGTTGGTCAATGAATTCAGCAATATCGGAGATACAGACATACCGGCGACCGCCGATCTCAATAGTTGGGAGCAGTTCTTTTCCTTCGGCTCTAAGGTTTCTTAGAGTCTTTACCGAGATTCCTCCGACAATCTCACCTGCCTGTTTTTCTGGCACCACCGCCATTCCTCCGGCAGCAGCACGAACTACGTCAAAGGTATTCATCTCTATGAAGCCCGCGATTCACATCCATCAACCCCGAAGCTCGTTTCAAATACGGAATGAGCTGGTGTCTTGAAAATGGCCTATCAAAGATATAGGCCATTTAGGAATCATAGGGACGCCACAAGATTTTCGGATTTGAAATGTGAACTCGGAGGACGCATTTCAGCCTCGCGTTCTTTTTGCGTGGCGGTACGATGAACTACCATGATTGCGAAAGAACATCGGATGCGCGCCACTGAACACCAAGATAGCCTTGCCCTTCTGACTAGCCGCCACAGCGGGTTGCTACTTCCACTCGCTGCTGCGGCACAGGAAATCGGCATCAACCCAAGAACTGCTCACAACCAGATCAGCAAAGGTGTCTTCCCGATACCAACCATTCTTCGAGACCGTCGCCGGTATGTTCATATCAACGAACTGGCCAGCTACCTTGATGGCCTTCGCTAGTGTAGTGTTGCGATCTTGATGGAACTTATTACAATCCTCCTTCTCTA
>CAZSIO010000064.1:0-6351 GCA_964606865.1 uncultured Sideroxydans sp. | reverse complement strand
TTTTGTCCGGTGTCCGGACGCGCGGCGATGCGACCGACGTGTGGGAGATCACCGCTGACGAGCGGCCTGCCGTGTTGGCCGGTATCGAGGTGGCAGAAGCGTGTATTGGCGTGCTTGATGTAGCCCTGCTGGCGCAGACGGCTGTCATGCTGCAGGAGCAGTTGGCGCGCGAATAACGTCAGGGGAAGTGCGCAGGAAGGCTGGAGGCGCGACCCAGAGTCGAACTGGGCTAATCGGATTTGCAATCCGGTGCATAACCGCTTTGCTATCGCGCCAAATGACTGGAAGTTTCCGCTTAATGAATAAGGGAAAGCCTGACAGCTTTCCCTTGAATTTGGAGCGGGAAAAGAGACTCGAACTCTCGACCTATACCTTGGCAAGGTATCGCTCTACCAACTGAGCTATTCCCGCAAAAAACGAGGTTCGCATTATATGGATTAAGTTTATGGTGTCAAGAAAGTTGCGCATAAATTTTAACTCCTTCACCTCTTCCTGCTTGATGACCTCTGTATAATGCGCCGCTCTGTTGGTGCGGTATACGGGCTTGCACGCTTCAGGGATGTGCCCGGATGGTGAAATTGGTAGACACAACGGACTTAAAATCCGTCGCTTGGGTAATACCAGCGTGCCGGTTCGATTCCGGCTCCGGGCACCAAATTTGACCGTATGGTTTGGCGCAAAAACAGGAAGGTGGCCGTTACCTGATCCTGCCCGGAAAGATTGAATGGCAAGATCGAGGCATAGATATTTTTTTTTGTTGCAAAACTTTTAAATATCCAGAACAATCCGCCCCGGAGTTGATTCCACCCCACAATACAAAGGAGAAACGTATGAACCGTAAAGAACTGATCGATGCACTTTCCGCAAAAACCGGCAGCAGCAAGGCCGACGCAGACCGCAATATTGCTGCGCTGATCGAAATCATCACCGCCACTCTGAAGAAGGGTGACAACGTCGCGCTGGTTGGCTTCGGCACGTTCGAAGTGCGCAAGCGCGCTGCACGCACCGGCCGCAATCCTGCCACCGGCGCCGAACTGAAGATCAAGGCTTCCAAGGCGCCTGCTTTCAAAGCCGGTGCGACTTTGAAGGCGGCTGTCAACGGCGTCAAGAAGTAACCACTCCAATCCTCCACCGGGGTCGGGCGCTTAGGTTGCCGCGCGTTCCTGGTGGAACAAGTAAAAAGGGTTGAATCGTTAACGATTCAACCCTTTTTATTTTCCCTCCGCCCTTCTGTTTATCAGCTTGAAGCGAGCCGCGGATTACGTTTGTCTTGTGCGGTTACCGTCGCCAGGGCTGTTGTTTCCGCACTGCCCAACTGATCCCAGGTAAAGCGCCATTCCCAGTTGTTGCAGGCTTTTCCCGGGAAATTCATGCGATGAGACCCGTCGAGGCCAATGATGTCTTGCAGGGGGTAAATGACAGTATTGGCAACAGAGGCGGATAACGCCTTGACCATGTCCAGGTTGATCTGGCTGCCGTCGCTGTTCAGATAACGCCGTGCGAACCCTCTCTCGTGCTCGCTGGCTGTGTTCCACCAGCCGATGCTGGTGTCGTTGTCGTGGGTGCCGGTGTAGGCGACGGTGTTGGCAATGTAGTGGTGGGGCAGGAAATAGTTGCGTTCGTCCTCGCCGAAGGCGAACTGCAGGATGCGCATGCCGGGCAGATTGAATTTGTCCCGCAGCGCAATCACGTCGGGAGTGATCAGCCCCAGATCTTCGGCGATGATGGGCAGCGCTTTGAAGGTTTGTTTGAACGCGTTAAACAGTTTTTCTCCGGGACCCGGTCGCCACTCGCCATTGATCGCGGTGGTTTCCTCGGCGGGAACCGCCCAATAATTGGCAAACCCGCGGAAATGGTCGATGCGCACCATGTCGAAATGCTGCAGCGCATGTTTCATGCGCGCGATCCACCAGGTGTAGCCGGTCTCTTCGTGGCGTTCCCAGCGGTAGAGGGGGTTACCCCAGAGTTGGCCGGTCTTGCTGAAATAATCCGGAGGTACGCCGGCCACGATTGTCGGATAGCCATCTGCATCGAGCTCAAACAGATCCTGATGCGCCCATACGTCGGCACTTTGATACGCGACAAAGATCGGCACGTCGCCGATGAGATGGACGCCGTTGGCATTGGCGTAATGCTTCAATTTGCGCCATTGGCGGTCGTAGCACCACTGGCAGAATTTCCAGAACTCGATTTCATCTGCGAGCGATGCGGCAGCAGCTTGCAGCGCGTCTGCATCACGCCGGACCAGGCTGTCCGGCCAGGTGTTCCAGTCACGCCAGGCCTGGCTGGCCCAGATAGCTTTGAACAGTGCATAGTCATCCAGCCAGTGTCGCGCTTCATCACAGAATTTTGCGAAAGCCGCATGGGCGCGCTTGCTGTTTTGTTGCCGGAAGCGATTTTCGGCGAGATGCAGCAAAGTCATTCTGGACTGATTCACTGCGTCGTAATCGACCCTGGTGCTGGAGGCGACAGACACAGGCGGCAACTCGTCAGCCTTGAGCCAACCCTGTTCGATCAGTTCATTGGGGTCGATCAGCAAGAGGCTGCCGGCAAATGCGGAGCTGCTCATGTACGGTGAGTTGCAGGGGCCAACCTCTCCCAGCGGCAACATTTGCCAGGTGGATTGGCCGGCGCTGACCAGCCAGTCGATGAAGCGGTAGGCGGATTCGCCGAAATCTCCGCAGCCGTGCGGGCCGGGAAGCGAGGTCGGGTGGAGCAGGATGCCGCTGGTGCGGAGGGAGAGCGGGTTCAATTTGTTTGCAAAATATTGGTTATGTTTTCAGGGCCGTGTTGTCGCGATTATTCTGCGCTCGAATGCGCGTGCCGGCTCAATCTTTTCCAAACAAGTCGCGGCTATAGACCTTGTCTGTCACGTCGCGGATATCGTCAGTGATGCGGTTGGCCACGATGACATCGGACTGTTGTTTGAATTGATCGAGGTCGTTCACCACTCTGGAGTGGAAGAACTCGGGTTCCTTCAGCGCAGGTTCGTACACGATGACCTCGATGCCCTTGGCCTTGATGCGCTTCATGATGCCCTGGATGCTGGAGGATCTGAAGTTATCCGATCCGCTCTTCATGACCAGTCGATGAATGCCGACGACTTTGGGGTTGCGCTTGAGGATGCTGGCAGCGATGTAATCCTTGCGCGTGGTGTTGGATTCGACGATGGCATGGATCAGATTCTGGGGCACTTCGCTGTAGTTCGCCAGCAGTTGTTTAGTGTCCTTGGGCAGGCAGTAACCGCCGTAGCCAAACGAAGGGTTGTTGTAATGGTCGCCGATGCGCGGATCGAGACAGACGCCCTGGATGATCTGTTTGGTGTCCAGGCCGTGGGTGGCGGCGTAGGTGTCGAGTTCGTTGAAGTAGGCGACGCGCATGGCGAGATAGGTGTTGGCGAAGAGTTTGACGGCTTCCGCCTCGGTCGAGTCGGTGAACAAGGTCTGGATATCCTGTTTGACCGCGCCCTGTTTGAGCAGGTTGGCGAAAGTCTCGGCACGTTGTGAACGTTCACCGACGACGATGCGCGATGGATGCAGGTTGTCATAGAGCGCACGGCCTTCGCGCAGAAACTCCGGCGAGAAGATCAGATTGTCGCAGTTGAATTGAGCTCTGGTTTTGCTGGTGTAGCCGACCGGGACGGTGGACTTGATGATCATCACCGCGCGCGGATTGATGGCCAGCACGTCTTTGATCACCGCTTCGATCGAGCGGGTGTTGAAGTAGTTGGTCTCGGGATCGTAGTCGGTCGGGGTGGCGATGATGACGTAATCGGCCCCGGTGTAAGCCTCCTTCTTGTCCAGCGTGGCCTTGAGATTGAGCGCGCGATGGGCGAGATAGTCTTCGATCTCGACATCTTCGATCGGCGATTGTTTGCGGTTCAGCATCGCCACTTTTTCGGGCAGGATATCGAGCGCCACCACCTCATTGTGCTGGGCGAGCAGAACGGCATTGGAGAGTCCGACGTAGCCGGTTCCGGCGATGGCGATTTTCATGGTGATATTTCCGAATTTGCGTCGGGTCTGACGCGTGTTTTGTTTAAGTTTGGCTATTTTACCGGATTTTGGTGACAGGCCGTTTAGGCAGTTCCCAGCATCGCTTTCATTTTGGCCAGTCTATCCATGCCTTCCGTCTTGGTCAGCGCAGGCGCATTGCCAGTCGTCACCGCGCCGGCATAAACGATATCCGCCTGCGGCAGCTCGGCGATGAAGCGGCTGGGGTCGCAGCCGGTGTGTTCCTTGCCGCGCCTGCGCCGGATGCAGTAGCTGATCTGTAGCGAACGCTGCGCGCGGGTGATGCCGACGTACATCAATCGGCGTTCTTCCTCGACCTGTTCCGGCGTTTCACTGCGTTCGTGCGGCAGGATGCCTTCCTCCACGCCGACCAGAAATACATGGCCGAACTCCAGACCTTTGGCCGCATGCAAGGTGGAGAGCGACACGGCGTCAGTCTCCTGTTCGCGCGATTCCAGCAGATTGAGCAGGGCGATCAACTGCGTCATGGCGATCAGGGTTTTCTCGTCCGCTTCCGATTTGCGGTTCATCCAGCCGACGAAGTCCTGCACGTTCTTCCATTTGGATTCCGCCTGGCGCGGATCAAAACTATCGAACAGCCAGGCTTCATAGTCGATGGCGTTTAACAGGTCATGCAGCACCTCGTTGCAGGGTTCTTTCTCGGCGCGCGCCTGCATGCGGTTGATGAAATTGCAAAATGTGATCAGGTCTTCGTGCTGGCGCGCCTGCAGTTGACCCGCCAGCGCGGGCTCAAAGGCCGCTTCGAACAGGCTGATGTGGCGTGAACCCGCGTGAGCGGCCAGCTTTTCCAGCGTCGTGTTGCCGATGCCGCGCTTGGGCGTGGTGGCTGCGCGGATGAAGGCCGGATCGTCGTCCGGATTGGCGATCAGGCGCAGGTAGGCGGTGAGGTCCTTGATCTCGGCGTGGTCGAAGAACGACGTTCCCCCGCTGACGGTGTAAGGCACTTTGTGGGTGCGCAGTTGTTCCTCGAACACGCGCGACAGATGGTTGCTGCGATAGAGGATGGCGTAGTCGGCAAAGCGCGTGTTGTGTTCAAACTTGTGTGCCAGCAGGCGCAACACCACCGATTCCGCTTCGTTCTCTTCATCTTTCGCGGCAAACACGCGCACCGGATCGCCGGGGCCGTGCTCGCTCCACAGGTTTTTCTCGAACAGCTTGGTATTGTTCTTGATCAGGTGGTTGGCGCTTTGCAGGATGCGCTGCGAGGAGCGGTAGTTCTGCTCCAGTTTGATCACGCGCAGGGTGGGATAGTCGTGCTGCAAGTTGCTCAAGTTGGCGGTGCTCGCCCCGCGCCAGGCATAGATCGACTGATCGTCATCGCCCACCACGGTGACGGCGGCGCGGTCGCCCGCCAGCAGCTTCATCATCTGGTACTGGCAATCGTTGGTGTCCTGATACTCGTCGATGAGCAGATAGCGGAAGCGGTGTTGCCAGCGCTGGAGTGCCTCTTCCTGCGTCTGGAACAACTCCACCGGCAGCCGGATGAGGTCGTCGAAGTCCACCGCCTGATAGGCGCGCAGCGTCTCCTGATAGCGCGCGTAGAGCAGGGCTGTGCGTTGCTGTTCTTCGTTCCCGGCCTGGTCTGCCGCCTGCTGCGGCGTGAGGAAGGCGGCCTTCCAGTTCGACATCACGCTTTGCGCAGTGCGGATCTCCTGCTTGTCCGGGCTGCCCAGCAGTTCGCTGACGATCTTGCCGGTATCGGCCGTATCGAAGATGGAAAACTGTTTCTTGTAGCCGAGCAAAGGGCCGTCTTCGCGCAATATCTGCATGCCCAGCGCGTGGAAGGTACTGAGGGTCAGGCCTTTTGCCTCGCGCCCGCCCAGCAGGTTGCCGACGCGCTCGCGCATCTCGTTGGCCGCTTTGTTGGTGAAGGTGATGGCGGCGATGTTGCGCGGCGCATAGCCGCATTCGTCGATGAGGTAGGCCAGCTTGTGCGTGATGACGCGCGTCTTGCCGCTCCCCGCGCCGGCCAGCACCAGCAGGGGAGAGCCAAGATGTTTGACCGCTTCGCGTTGTGTAGGATTGAGTTTGCTTAGCATGCGGCGCAGTGTGTAAATGAGAAAAGGCTCACATCGCTGTGAGCCTTCCGAATTTGGCGTCCCCTACGAGATTCGAACTCGTGTTATCGCCGTGAAAGGGCGGTGTCCTAGGCCTCTAGACGAAGGGGACTTCATTGGTGTTTTCTTTTTGGTGGAGGTAAGCGGGATCGAACCGCTGACCTCTTGCATGCCATGCAAGCGCTCTCCCAGCTGAGCTATACCCCCGGGGTGCCCCGAAAAGAGCGCGCATTATAGTGATGGCCCCCTACCTTGTAAAG
>CAZSIO010000063.1:0-6400 GCA_964606865.1 uncultured Sideroxydans sp. | reverse complement strand
ACGATGGCGAGACCAACGCCATCGAGGGCATCAGTCACTTTGCCCTGTTCGGCGCATTCATTGCGCTGGTGGCAATGGGGTTGTTGTAGGTCGGGTTTCAGCCCGACAAGCAGGATGCCTTCAGACGCTGCGTTCCAGCACCGCAGCGAAGAAGCCGTCGGTATCGTGCTGTTGCGGGGTGAGTTGCAGATAGTCTCCCATCGGCAGATCGATATGCAGTTGCCGCAGCACCTCGCCGGCCGGGACCAGCGAGAATTCGGGATGCGTGGCAAGGAAGGCGCGCACAACATCCTGGTTTTCTTCCTGCAACAGGCTGCACGTCGCATAGACCAGCCGCCCGCCTTTCTTCAGCAGGCGCGCGGCGGAATCGAGAATCGCGCGCTGCTTTTCGTTCAGCTCCGCCACACTCTGCACCGACTGGCGGAATTTCAGGTCGGGATTGCGGCGCAGGGTGCCCAGTCCGCTGCACGGCGCATCCACCAGCACGCGGTCGATCTTGCCTGCCAGGCGTTTAATTTTGCTGTCGTTCTCGTGCGCGATGAGTTGCGGTTGCACGTTGGACAAGCCCGAGCGTTTCAGGCGAGGCTTCAGGTTGGTCAGGCGTTTTTCCGAGATGTCCCAGGCATACAAACGCCCCTGCGAATTCATCAGCGCGCCCAGCAACAGCGTCTTGCCGCCGGCACCGGCGCAGAAATCCACTACCATGTCGTTGCGTTTCGGTGCCAGCAGCAGCCCTAGCAGCTGGCTGCCCTCATCCTGCACCTCGAACTTTCCGGTGAGAAACAACGCATGTTTGTTCAACGCCGGTTTGTCCTTGAGGCGAATGCCATAGGCCGAGTAAGGCGTGGCAGTCGCCGCGAATCCCTCGGCTTGCAGCGATTGCAGCACCTCATCGCGATTGGCGAGCAGGCTGTTGACGCGCAGATCGAGCGGGGCGGGATGTTGCATGGAAATACCCAGGGCGAGAATTTCCTCGTCGCTGTGGTGCTGGCGCAACGTGTCGACGATCCATTGCGGCAGTTCGGCCTGGAGCGGGAGCGGCAGCTCTTCGGCGCGTATCGCCTTCACGCTGCGCAGCCATTCCGCCTCTTGCGCGCGCAACAGCGGTTGCAGCTCGCGCAGGTTGTAGCCGCCGAAACGCATCCAGTACGCCAGCGCCATGCGGCGGGCGGTGGCCTGTCCCTTTTCATCCGTGGTGCAGGCATGTTCCAGCAACAGGCGGTGGCGCAACACGCCGAACAGCGTTTCCGCCACCAGTTTGCGTTCGTTGGAGCCGATGCGTTCTTCCTGAAAGAAATGGCGCAGCACGGCATCCGCCGGATGTTCCATTTTGAGCGCGGTGCGAACGGCTTGCACCACGAGGTCGAGGCGGTATTCGGTCAGTAGCATGAGGATCCTTGATGACGTGTGATAGATGGGATGATGGCCCCCGCGCGCCAACGGGGCAGACGGCAGGCCTGATTCAGGGCTGGATGTCGAGGGTGCGCAGGAGTTGCACGAATTGGCTGCCGTTGTCCTCGGTCAACACCATCTTGGCGGGGAAGTATTCATGGTCGATCGCCAGCCAGATCTCGGATTTCCAGGCAGTGGACTGCGGCGCGGTGCGCAGATAGTAGCTGCGCACATCACCGAATGGCACTTTCGCGCTGCGGGCGGGGTCGAGCAGATAGTGATAAGGCTGCAACTTGCTGCCATTGGTCACCTGCAAATCGAGTTCCAGCCGCGCGTGCGGCGGCGCGATGACGAACTGGTACATCGCGCTCAAACGATCCTGGGTGCCGGGCGGCAACGCCAGCTGGCGGATGCCGGCGCGGTCGCTCACGGTCAGGGTGCGGTTGATCCAGTCGAAATCGGCCTGCGTGTTCTTTTCCGGAGACTTTGCGCGCTGGTGGGTGAATTTGCGTGGCTGCAAACCGCTGCGGGTAATCTCGCCCTCGCTGGTGATCACGATGGTCTCGGGCTGGAACAGGGCGAGCAGGCCGACCGGCTTGCTCACGCTCTGGATGCGGTACTGGTCGCCATCGCGCACGAAAACCTCGCGCACTTCGCCCAGTTTGATGCCATGGGTCAGCAGGTCATAGCCCGCCTCGATGCGAGTGGGCAACTCCGCGTGTGCGGTGCAAGACAGACAGAAAAGGGCGAATCCAAGCAGGCTGCGCATATCAATCCAATCCGGGTGAAATCAGGGTGCTGCCGATCTGTTCCAGGCGATCGATGCTGACCCGGTCGTGCTGATTCAGGCGCGCCTGGTCGCGGCACAGCCAGTTGACTGCCTGCGGATAGATGCGGTGCTCTTCGTGCAGCACGCGGGCGGCCAGCGTCTCGGGGGTGTCGCCCTGCAACACCGGCACGGCCGCCTGGATGATGATCGGGCCATGGTCGAGATCGGGCGTGACGAAATGCACCGTGCAGCCGTGGATCTTCACCCCGTCGTGCAGGGCGCGTTCATGCGTATGCAGCCCGGGATATGCCGGCAGCAGCGAGGGATGGATGTTGATCAGGCGTCCCCGGTACCGCGCGACGAAGGCGGGCGTGAGAATCCGCATGAAACCCGCGAGCAGGACCAGATCGGGCTGGTGACGATCGATTTCGGCGGCCAGCGCGGCATCGAACGCCTCGCGTTCCGGGTAGTCGCGGTGCGCGATCACGGTGGTGGGGATGTGATGTTCCTGTGCGGTGCGCAGACCGGCGGCATCCGCCTTGTTGCTAATGACGGCGACGATCTCACAGGGCAGTTTTGCCTTCAGCAAGGCTGCCATGTTGCTGCCGCGACCCGAGATGAGGATAACAATTTTTTTCACTGGACTTGGGTCTGGTGTTCAGCGCCATTGCGCGCGCGGATCAGACCGATGCGCGATACGCTTTCGCCGGCGTTTTGCAGATGCTTGAGCGCTGCCTCGGCATCCTGCGCCGCGACGATCACCACCATGCCGATGCCGCAGTTGAAGGTGCGGAACATCTCCTGCGCCTCGACGTTGCCGCCCGCGCGCAGCCAGTGAAATAGCTTGGGCATCTGCCAGGCCTTGCTGTCGATGGCGGCCACCACATTTTGCGGCAACACGCGCGGCACGTTTTCGGTGATGCCGCCGCCGGTGATGTGCGCCATGCCTTTGACCGTGAGCTGCTGCATCAGGCTTAACAACGGTTTCACGTACAGACGGGTCGGGGCCATGATGCAGTCGGCCAGCGTGCGCTCACCGTCGAATGGGGCGTTCAGATCAGGTTGGCTGCGCTCGATGATCTTGCGCACCAGCGAGTAGCCGTTGGAGTGTGCGCCGTTGGAGGCCAAGCCCAGCACCACGTCGCCCGCCTTGATATGTTCACCGGTGATGATCTTGGATTTTTCCACCACCCCGACCGCGAAGCCTGCGAGGTCGTATTCGCCGACCGGATACATGCCGGGCATCTCGGCGGTTTCCCCGCCGATCAGCGCGCAACCGGAATCTTCACAGCCTTTGGCGATACCCTTGATGACTTCGGTCGCGGCGGGCACATCGAGCTTGCCGCAGGCGAAGTAGTCGAGGAAGAACAGCGGCTCGGCACCCTGCACCAGGATGTCATTCACGCTCATCGCGACCAGATCGATGCCCACGGTGTCATGCCGGTTCAGCTCAAAAGCGAGTTTAAGTTTGGTGCCAACGCCATCGGTGCCGGAAACCAGCACCGGCTCTTTGTATTTTTTCGAGATCTCGACCAGGCCGCCGAAACCGCCGATGCCGGACAGGACTTCGGGGCGCAGGGTGCGCTTGGCGTAGGGCTTGATGTTTTCGACCAGTTGGTCGCCCGCGTCGATGTCAACTCCGGCGTCGCGGTAGGAAAGGCTGTTGGGTGGTGTGCTCAAGTTGAGTTCTCGCTTTCTAGCAGGTAAAGTGCAACACGTTTTTTTTGTCCGCGAATTTTACCCGAAATGACCTTATCCCGCTTTGCCGCAGTGCAGTGGTTGTCGGTGGCTGCCGTCATTGCCCTGCTGCTCTATTTGCTCGGACCGATTTTGACGCCGTTTGTCGCGGCGGCCATCCTGGCCTATATCTGCAACCCGTTGGTGCGGCGGCTGTGCGCCTGGAAGCTGTCGCGCACACTGGCCGTGGTGCTGGTGTTGGGAGGGTTGCTGTTGCTGTTCATCCTGTTGCTGCTGATCATGCTGCCCTTGCTGGAAAAACAGCTCAGCCTGTTTGTGTTGCGCGTGCCGGACTGGATCGAGGCGGCGCGGGTGCGCCTGTTGCCGTATTTGCAGCAATGGCTCGGCGTCAGCGTGGAATGGGATAGCCAAACGATAAAGGATTTGCTGCTCAAGCAGTGGCAGGGTGCGGGCGGCGCTGCGGGGAAATTGCTGCCGTGGCTGGGCAGCGGCGGCGGGGCGCTCGTCGGCGCGCTGGTCAACCTGCTGCTGATCCCGCTGGCCCTGTTTTATTTCCTGCGCGACTGGGAAGCGATCATCGCCCGCCTGGACGAGATGGTTCCGCGCCAGTGGCATGCCAAGGTGCGGGCGATAGCCGGAGAAACAGATCGCGTTCTGGCGGAGTTCCTGCGCGGGCAAATCTCCGTGATGCTGCTGATGAGCGCGTTCTATGCGGTGGCGCTGTGGCTGGTCGGGCTGGAGTTCGCGCTGCCCATCGGCATCGTCGCCGGCTTGCTGGTATTCGTGCCCTATCTCGGCATGATTCTCGGTCTTGCCCTGGCCACGCTGGCAGCCGCGATGCAGTTCACCGCGTTCGGCAGTGTGCTGCTGGTGTGGGTGATGTTCGGACTGGGTCAATTCCTTGAGGGATTCGTCGTCACGCCCTGGCTGGTCGGTGACCGGATCGGCCTGCATCCGCTGATGGTGATTTTTGCACTGCTTGCTTTCGGTCAGGTGCTCGGCTTCTTCGGTTTGCTGCTGGCGTTGCCGCTGGCGGCCATTTTGCTGGTTGTGCTGCGCCACGCGCGCCAATCGTATCTGGCGAGCGCGATGTTCAAACAACCATGACACAACTGCTCCTGGGCATCGCCCCCGAATGGACCCCCACCCTGGATAACTTCGTCGCCGGGCGCAATGCGGAATTGCTGTCCGCCCTGCGCCACGCGCTGGCTGGCTCCGCCGGTGGGCATGCCTTCTGTTTGTGGGGGGCGGCGGGCAGCGGCAAAAGTCATCTGTTGCAGGCAATGGTCGGCCAGGCACAGGCCGCCGGGATGAGTGCGCACTATGCGCGTCAGGACGTGCCGCCGCTGGCGCAAGTGCTGGCGGTGGACGAGGTCGAAGCACTGGACGAGGCGGCACAGATCGAACTCTTCGCGCTGTACAACCGCATGCGCGAAACGGGCGGGCTGTTGCTGGTGACGGGAACGCAGGCGCCGGCGCAGATGATCTTGCGCGATGATCTGCGCACCCGCCTCGGCTGGGGGCTGGTGTATCAGGTTCACGCGCTGAATGACGCTGAAAAGGCCGAGGCATTGTGCCAGCACGCCGGCGCGCGCGGGTTTGATCTGCCGCCGGAAGTCGTGACCTATCTGCTGCGTCATGGCAGGCGCGACCTGCCCAGCCTGCTGGCGCTGCTGGATGCACTGGATGAACATTGCCTGCGCTTGAAGCGGTTGGCGTCGGTGCCGCTGCTCAAGGAAGTGATACAACAATTATCGGAGTTGAAGTGAATTTAGCGTTATTCGACCTGGACAACACCCTGTTGAGCGGCGACAGCGACTTTGAGTGGTCGCAATTTCTGATCGAGCTGGGCGTGCTCGACCGCGAACTGTTCGAGGCGAAAAATCTCGCGTTCTACGAGCAATACAAGGCGGGGACACTGGACATCCACGAATTCCTCGATTTCCAGTTGAAGCCCCTGTCGCGTCATGCGCGTACGGTATTGGATGGCTGGCACGCGGAATTCATGCGGCGCAAAGTGCGCCCGATGATGGGCGACAAGGCGCGCGCGCTGGTGGCACAGCACAAGTCGGCGGCTGATGTGTGCGTCATCATCACGGCCACCAACAGTTTCGTGACGGCGCCGATCGCGCGCGAATTCGGCATCGAGCATCTGATCGCCACCGAGCCCGAGGAAAAAGACGGCGAGTTCACCGGGCGCGTGGCGGGGATCCCCAGTTTCCGCGAGGGCAAGGTGACGCGCATGGAAAACTGGCTGGCCGAACACGGCTGGCACTGGAACAGTTTCAAGCAAAGCTGTTTCTACAGCGACTCGCTCAACGATCTGCCGCTACTGTCCAAAGTAAAACGGCCGGTTGCGGTCGATCCGGACGCCACCTTGCGCGCGCATGCTGTGCGGGAAGGGTGGACGATCCTGTCCCTGCGCTGAAGGGCGGGATGGGCGCAGTGTATAATCCGCGCCCATTGCCGCGTCTGCAGAAGCGGCGCACCGGCAATCTCTGACAGCCCCATGATTAAAAAACTATTCAAAAAAGTATTCGG
>CAZSIO010000062.1:0-6486 GCA_964606865.1 uncultured Sideroxydans sp. | reverse complement strand
ACCAGGACCACGGCGCATCGCCGGCGGTCTGTATCAACGCCATCAAGTCCGGTTTTTCCAGCGTCATGATGGACGGTTCGCTGATGACCGACGGCAAGACCCCTTCCAGCTTTGACTACAACGTCAACGTAACCCGCAGCGTGGTGGAAATGTCCCACGCGGTCGGCGTTTCCGTTGAAGGCGAGCTGGGTTGCCTGGGTTCGCTGGAATCCGGCCACGGCGAAAAGGAAGACGGCCACGGCGCGGAGGGCGTGTTGAGCCACGACCAGTTGCTGACCGACCCGAACGAAGCCGCTGAATTCGTCAAGCTGACCCAGGTCGATGCCCTGGCAATCGCCATCGGTACCTCCCACGGCGCCTACAAATTCACCAAGCCGCCCACAGGCGACACATTGGCGATCAGCCGCATCAAGGAAATCCACGCGCGCATTCCCAACACCCACCTGGTGATGCACGGCTCTTCATCCGTGGAGCAGGAATGGCTGAAGATCATCAACGAATTCGGCGGCGCGATGCCGCAAACCTATGGCGTACCGGTTGCCGAAATTGTTGAAGGCATCAAGCACGGGGTGCGCAAGGTGAACATTGATACCGACCTGCGCATGGCTTCCACCGGCGCGACCCGTCGTTACTTGATGCAGAATCCGAAGGATTTCGATCCGCGTAAGTTCCTGGCCGAAACCACCAAGGCGATGCGTGCCGTGTGCAAGGCGCGCTACGAAGCTTTCGGTTCTGCCGGCATGGCCGACAAGATCAAGCCGATTTCGCTGGAAAAAATGGCGGCCCGTTACGCCAAAGGCGAGCTGAACGCGATCATCAAGTAAGGCAGTTGTTCAAACCATAAAAAAGCGGCCTCCGGGCCGCTTTTTTATTTTCCTGCGCGCGGATTTACGGCCGGATTAAGCGGGATTTCAGCATGGGATTGGGCGAGCAAAAAGCGCTCGAACTCGATGGCCGACAGGGATGGGCGCTTGTTCTTCCGCTGCACAATATGCCAGTCGCGCAGGATGGGAAAACCCAGCGCATCGAGCACCACGAGACGCCCGGTTTCCAGCTCCAGCTCGATGGCATGGCGCGAGATGATGGCAATGCCCATCCCTGCCTGTACCGATTGCTTGATCGCTTCGTTGGTGTCCATCTCCATGTGATTCGGCAACGGCAGCGCGTGGCTGTCAAAAAACCGCTCGACCACCGCGCGCGTGCCCGAACCTTTTTCGCGCAACAGAAAAACCTCTTTGGCCAACTGTTGCGGTTTGATCTTTCTGGCATGCGCCAATGGGTGGGAGGGTGCGGCGATCGGCACCAGCGGATTGGCCAGGAAAGGTTCGGCCAACATGTCGGCGCCCTGCGGCGGCTGGCCCATGATGGCAAGGTCGGCAATATTTTCGGCCAACTGGCGGATGACGGCATCCCGGTTGGCGACGGACAAGCCGACCTGGATTTTCGGATGGGCTTGGATAAAGTTTGCCAGCAGGTGCGGCATGAAATAATTCGCGGTGCTGACCACGGTGATGTTCAGATGGCCATGCTCCAGCCCTTTCATGGCATCGAAAACGTCTTCCATTTCCTCGATCAACTGCAGGACTGAACGCGCGTAATGCAGCATCTCGCGCCCGCCCTCGGTCAGAAAAAGCTTCTTGCCGGCTTGCTCGAACAGCGGCAATCCGATAGTCTGTTCAGCCTGTTTGATCTGCATTGAAACGGCCGGTTGCGAAAGAAACAATTCCGCTGCCGCCCGCGAATGATTCAGATGACGGGCGACACTCTCGAAGACCTGTAGTTGGCGCAAGCTTAAGGGCAACATGACAGGCAGATTGTAAATCATAAATAATACTTATGGTTCTTATAAAAACATTTGACTGTTATTTATAGTTCGCAAACCGTAAAGTTCGCAAGGTAGTAGCTCTATTCAACAACAAGAGGAGAAAACAATGGACCAATCGAATCGTTATGCAGACTTGAGCTTGAAAGAAGCCGATCTGATCGCCGGCGGCAAGCACATTCTGGTTGCCTACAAAATGGCACCCAACCCGGGTCACACGTATCTGGAAGCAGCGGCGCACTTCGCCGCCGAATCTTCAACCGGCACCAACGTGGAAGTTTCCACCACCGATGATTTCACCAAGGGCGTGGACGCACTGGTGTATTTGATCGATGAAGCCACCGAAGACATGCGTATCGCATTTCCGCTGGAACTGTTCGACCGTAACGTGACCGATGGCCGCATGATGCTGGTGTCATTCCTGACTTGTGCGATTGGCAACAACCAGGGCATGGGCGACATCAAGCATGCCAAGATGATCGACTTCTACATGCCGCCCCGTGCCATTCAACTGTTTGACGGCCCGGCCAAAGGCATCGAAGACATGTGGCGCATCCTCGGTCGTCCGATCAAGGACGGTGGCTACATCTCCGGCACCATCATCAAGCCCAAACTGGGTCTGCGCCCCGAGCCTTTCGCCAAGGCGGCATATCAATTCTGGTTGGGCGGCGATTTCATCAAGAACGACGAACCCCAAGGCAATCAAACTTTCTGTCCGTTGAAGAAAGTATTGCCACTGGTTTACGACTCGATGAAGCGTGCACAAGACGAAACCGGCGATGCAAAACTGTTCTCCATGAATATCACGGCGGACGACCACTACGAAATGTGTGCCCGCGCTGATATGGCGCTGGAAATCTTCGGGCCCGATGCGGACAAGCTGGCCTTCCTGGTAGATGGTTTCGTCGGCGGCCCCGGCATGATCACCACCGCGCGTCGCCAGTATGCGGACCAGTTCCTGCACTACCACCGCGCCGGTCACGGCATGGTGACTTCGCCTTCGGCCAAGCGCGGCTACACCGCATTTGTGCTGGCCAAGATGAGCCGTCTGCAGGGGGCTTCCGGCATCCACGTTGGCACCATGGGCTACGGCAAGATGGAAGGTGAGGGCGACGACAAGATCATCGCTTACATGATCGAGCGCGATGAGTGTCAGGGTCCTATCTATTTCCAAAAATGGTATGGCATGAAACCGACAGCGCCGATTGTTTCCGGCGGCATGAACGCGTTGCGTCTGCCGGGTTTCTTCAAGAACCTCGGACACGGCAACGTGATCAACACGGCAGGCGGCGGATCTTACGGCCACATCGACTCGCCGGCGGCAGGCGCGATTTCTCTGCGTCAGGCTTACAACTGCTGGAAAGAAGGTGCGGATCCGATCGAATACGCCAAGGAACACAAAGAGTTCGCCCGCGCATTTGAGTCCTTCCCCAAGGATTCCGACAAGCTGTTCCCGGGCTGGCGCGAAAAGTTGGGCGTGCACAAATAAGTTCGAATTGATAGAGCTGCAGTGAAACTCGCCCCCACTTGCTGGGGGCGTTTTTTTCCAGGATTTAATACCGTTCAGCGTGTGGAATCACACGCGGGCAGGAGTCAAAAAATGACAAACAAAGATCAGTATAAAGTTGGCAAAGAGCCTTTCTATCAAGCCCAGAGCGACGAAGTGGCGCTGTACGAAGCCGCTTACGCAGCGCGTTTGCCGGTGATGGTGAAAGGGCCGACCGGCTGCGGAAAATCGCGCTTCGTCGAATACATGGCGTGGAAGCTGAACAAGCCGCTCATCACGGTGGCATGCAACGAAGACATGACTGCCAGCGACCTCGTCGGGCGCTATCTGTTGGATGCGAATGGCACACGTTGGTTGGATGGCCCATTGACCACGGCGGCGCGCATCGGTGCGATCTGCTACCTCGACGAGATCGTCGAAGCGCGCCAAGACACCACCGTGGTGATCCACCCGTTGACTGACCACCGTCGCACTTTGCCGCTGGATAAGAAGGGCGAGTTGATTGAAGCGCATCCCGATTTCCAATTGGTCATTTCGTACAACCCCGGCTACCAGAGCCTGATGAAGGACCTGAAGCAATCGACCAAGCAGCGCTTCGTCGGCTTCGATTTCGACTATCCGGCGGCGAGTGTTGAAGCAGAAATTCTGGGCAAGGAAACCGGCATCGAAGTCAGCCTTGCCGCACAACTGGTGAGGATCGGCCAAGCCGCGCGCAACCTCAAAGGGCACGGTCTGGACGAAGGCATCTCCACCCGTTTGCTGGTGTACGCGGCAACCCTGATCAAGGGCGGGGTCGAGGCCAGAGCGGCCTGCCGCATGGCACTGGTGCGACCGATCACGGACGATGCGGATATCCGCGACACGCTCGACCACGCGATTGATGCAGTCTTCGCCTAAATCATGGTCACGCCAGTCATCGAGATCCCAGCAGACCTTCAGTCCTATTGGACTGAATTGGGTTGCGGATTTCCGCGCGTCGCTGAAATGTTTCCCGATTGCATGCGCAATGCGCTGGCGAAATTGTCAGCCGAAGGGGTGACGGCGTATATCGAGCACGCAAGATATTTGGGCAAGATGGGACGCGGCGCCGAACCCATTTTGATTTTTCTGGAAGAATGGCCCGACACGGCTGAAATCATCGGTGAAGATAGCCTGCTCGACATCATGTCGTTCATTCACAAGATGTCGCGCTCGCCCAACAGCAAAGCCATCGCGCCTTTCCTGCAATCATTGCCTGCCACCGCGCGCAGGCTGCCCACGCGCGACCAGTTGAGCGATTACCTGTCCATCGCGCTGGACATGATGGAGCGCACCACAAGCTCAGTTCACGGCATCCACCAAACCTTTCCCAGCCCCGGCCTGCCGGAGATGTTCAAACACATTGCAACATTGCTCGGGCAACTTTCATTGCACGGCCTGAAAAACTGGGTGGATTACGGCGTGCGATTTTATAACGACCACCCTGATCGCCAAGCCGAGTATTTCGGACTGCAATCGGCGGACAGTCTGGCCGTGTTGCAACGCGAACGCCACGGCACCTTGCTGGTGGATAACGAGCGCAGATTGAGCCTGTACCTGCGCGGCTTGTGGCAAGACGAAGACCTGCTCATTCCCTACTCGTGCGCCTTCGATGAGTTGCGCAAACCCATTCCCTATTTCGACAAACTGGGGATTCGGTTGCCGGATGTGTATGACGATGCGCATGGCCTGTCGGGTCTTGAGCGTTACCGCGCCACCCTGGCCCACATGATGGGGCATCGCCGTTGGTCGCGTGCCATCATCGCCGACAACCTGAGTCCGTTTCAGCGCATGGCGACCGAATTTATGGAAGATAGCCGCGTCGAATGGCTGGTGATGAGGGAGTACCCGGGGCTGCGCCGCATTTTTCAGGCACTGCATCCGATCCCTGCCGAAGATGCCTGTGATCCGGAAAAAGAATCCGGCGTGCGCCACCGCTTGACGATGTTGTCGCGCGCGATTCTGGATGCACAGCATCCGTACAAAAATCCGCACATTATCGAATTTGCACAACGCTTCCACGCCCTGATGCAGCAGGGCGAAGCCAGCACGCAGGCGATCGCTGATATGGCCGTGTCCTTTGTGGCGCGCACCCGCTTGCAAAGCGACAACCTGCCCAACACTCATTTTGCCGATACCGTGATGGATTACCGCGATGACAATCGTCACTTGTGGCAATTCATCGAGCCGGATGATGAGGATGAATCGCTTAAAGAGGAACGCAAAATTGAGCCGGGCGATGAGGTCAAGGGCTTGCCGCCGCGTCACTATCACGAGTGGGATTACAACAGCCAGAGTTACCGTCCCGATTGGGTCAGCGTTTATGAAGGGCTGCACCCGCAGGGCAAGGCATCTGACATCGACAAATTGCTCGAGAAACATGCGGGACTCGCCAAGCGGCTGAAGAAGATGCTTGACCTGCTCAAGCCGCAGGACAAGGTGCGTATCCGCTATCAGGAAGAAGGCAGCGAACTCGATCTGGATGTCGCCATCCGCTCGCTCATCGACTACAAGAGCGGCGCGCAACCCGATCCGCGCATCAACATGAGCCACCGCAACGACGGGCGCAACATCGCCGTCATGTTGCTGCTCGACCTGTCCGAGTCATTGAATGAAAAAGCGGCAGGCAGCCAACAGACCATTCTCGAACTCAGCCAGGAAGCGGTGACGCTGCTTGGTTGGGCGGTGGAAAAACTGGGCGATCCGTTCGCCATCGCGGGCTTCCATTCAAACACCCGCCACGATGTGCGGTATTTGCACATCAAGGGTTACAGTGAAAAATGGGACGACGAGGTAAAGGCCCGCCTGGCCGCGATGGAAGCCAGCTACTCCACGCGCATGGGCGCGGCGATGCGTCATGCCGGGCACTATCTGGAGAAGCAGCAGGCGGATAAAAAACTGATGCTGATCCTGACCGATGGTGAACCCGCCGATATCGACAGCAAGGATGGGCGAATCCTGATCGAGGATGCCAAACAGGCAGTGCATGAGCTTGACCGACAGGGCATCTACAGTTATTGCATCAACCTCGATTCCAAAGCGGATGAATACGTGTCGACCATTTTCGGCAAGCAATACACCATCGTGGATAACGTGGCGCAATTGCCTGAAAGATTACCGGAGCTATTCATTTCATTGA
>CAZSIO010000061.1:0-6565 GCA_964606865.1 uncultured Sideroxydans sp. | reverse complement strand
ACGGGCGCATCGACGACTTCTTCCACCGCCGCGATCACTGCGCGCATCTGCCGCAACGGTGATGCGCCGATGAAAACCGGCGCAGAGGCAAACAAATGCGGGCAGCGCTCCCTCACCAGCAATTGCCATTCGTCTCCCTGTGCCCGTATCGCGCGCTGCAATGCCTCATCCATGCGCGCCACATCCTGACACTGTCCGTTCAAGCTCGCGGCATCACCGCCCGCTTCCGCTAGCGCATCAACCACCCAGCATCTCCCGCTTCAGTGATTCCTGCGCCGGTTTGCCGCCCAGCCAGATTTTCAGCAAGGCGCGGTTGAACGCCGTCCCGGCGATGGTGCCCCGCACACTGCCGTTCACCCCGATCTGCGTGCCGCTGGCGGGCAGGTAATCGAGGGTGATGAGATCGCCCTCCTTCGCCTCGCCGATGGCATCGAAGATTTGCGCCATCTGTTTCAATTCGGCATCCAGCGCAGCCAGTTCGGCGGGCGTGTGGTTGGCCTCGATCGCCTCGCTGAACGCGCCATACAGTTTCTTGCTGCCCAGGTCGCGCAGCATATAGAGCGCGACGCGGTGCGGACGCTCATCCGCGATGATCGCCTCCGCCGCAGTTTCTTTTTGCGGCAAGTACAGCGCCCCGACATAGACCTTGAACATCCACTTGTTGCGCACCCCGGCGCCGTTCAGCAGCAGCGTCTGCGCGCCGACCTGTGCCGTATCACCGACTTTCACCCCGGCAACCTCCGTTGCGAAAACGGGCAAGGCGAACATACACAACCATCCGGCCAAAAATATCCTGTTCATTTTCATCCTTTCAACTCTGTGAAATCGTTGATACCGCGGCAATGCGGGCCGGACTTTAGTCCGACAATTTATGGCGCTGTCGGGTTGAAACCCGACCCACGTTACAGCGCCTCGAACACCCCTGCCGCGCCCATCCCGGTACCGATGCACATCGTCACGATGCCGTATTTCTGTTTATGCCGGCGCAAGCCGTGCAACAGCGTGGCAGTGCGGATCGCGCCGGTCGCCCCAAGCGGGTGGCCGAGCGCGATGGCGCCGCCGAGCGGGTTGACGATTGCGGGGTTCAATCCCAGATCACCGATCACCGCCAGCGATTGCGCGGCGAAGGCTTCGTTGAGCTCGATCCAGTCGATCTGATTCAAATTCAGACCAGCCGCTTTCAGCGCGCGCGGAATCGCCTCTTTCGGGCCGATGCCCATGATCTCCGGCGGCACCCCCGCCACGCTGAAACTATGGAACTTGCCGATGGGTGTCAGGTTGAATCGTTTCAGCGCCGCTTCCGAACACAACAGCACCGCACCCGCCCCGTCCGACATCTGCGAACTGTTTCCCGCCGTGACCGAGCCGCGCTGCGCGAACACCGTGCGCAATTTACCCAGCGCTTCCAGCGACGTATCCGCGCGCGGGCCTTCGTCCTGCGCCACCTCGCGCACTTTGACCCCGACCTCGCGCGAGTTCATATCGGGCACATGCTCGGTGATCGGATAAGGCGTGATCTCGTCCATGAATTCGCCGTTGCTGATCGCGGCCAGCGCGCGCTGATGGCTCTGCAAAGCGAACGCATCCTGCGCCTCGCGCGACACTTTCCAGCGCTCCGCCACTTTCTCCGCCGTCAGTCCCATGCCGTAGGCGATGCCGACATGCTCGTTGTCGAAGATGGCCGGATTGAACGCGATCTTGTTGCCCATCATCGGTACCATGCTCATGCTCTCCACGCCCGCCGCCAGCATCACCTCCGCCTCGCCCAGCCGGATACGATCCGCCGCCAGTGCCACCGCCTGCACGCCGGAAGAACAGAAGCGGTTCACCGTCATCCCCGGCACCGTGTGCGGCAGACCGGCCAACAACAAACTGATGCGCGCCACGTTGGTGCCCTGCTCCGCCTCCGGCATCGCGCAGCCCGCGATCACATCGACGATGCTGGACGGATCGAGCGACGGCGCCTGCGCCAGCACGCTGCGAATCACATGCGCCAGCAGATCATCGGGGCGCGTGTTGCGAAACATCCCGCGCGGCGCCTTGCCGACCGGCGTGCGGGTGGCGGCGACAATGTAGGCTTCCTGGACTTGTTTGCTCATGGTTTACCTCCAATATTTACAACTTACCTCAAAATGGTTGAACGATCACACAGACTTGCTATCATGCTCACCATGCAAAAGAAACCACTCATCCAAACCAACCCGCACTTGCGAGCTGCGGAAGAATATCAATACCGCGAGGCGCTGGTTGCAAACGTATCCAGCTCCACGGCGATTGAGACGGGCACTTCCGTCACTTCCATCGCCAAAACTCTTGCGCCCGTCAAGACCCCGCAACGCTCCGCTCGATAACTCCGGAGAAGATTTTCTCCATCGGGCGATAGTTCCTGTCCAGCCCCGCCCTCACCGCAGCAAAATAGTTTTCCTTTTTCTCTCCGGCAATTGTGCCGAAGTCCAGCAGCGGCAGGCCTGCCTGCAATGCCATCAGCGTGGACAGTACCCGTGAGATTCGTCCGTTCCCTTCGAGGAAAGGATGGATCAGAACCAATTCCACATGGGTCTCCGCCAGCGCGCCCACAATTTCTTCTGTTGTCTCAAACTTGCACGGCGTACAGCGCGCCAGCGCATCTCGTTCGAACTCAGCCATCAATGCCGGGATGCGTCCGGCTGCCGCAAACATGAAATTGCCCTTGCTCACATTCACTTGCCTATATTCACCTGCCCAAGCATAGATACCGCCCAGCCACACGCGATGAAGCTCGCAAATATCGTTGGCCGTAAAACGATGTTCCTCATCGTACGATCTCACCAGACGATCTACCGCATCTATCAATGCATTCGCTTCGGCGGCATCCATCTCGGCTGACAATGTGATGCCAAGCAGATTTTTTAGCACCAACCCGTCCGAACCTGGCTGGAACTGCGCCTCGCTCAATCCGGAAACATCGTAGCGGTCGTCTGGACTCATTCCATGCCTTTTCAATCAAACCGTGGTACGCCCCCTATTACTCCTGCTAGATCGACCGGACAGCCAAGCAAATCCTCCAGATAGAACTGCACACCGAAATAGCGAGCAGACGTGGCTGGCCCATCGAACGCCACCAGCACATCCACATCGCTGCCCTGCCGCGCGGCATCGCGCGCCACCGAGCCGAACAAAGCCAGACGCGATACGCCGAAGCGGTGCGTCAGTTCACTTTTGTGTTCCGTGAGCAACTGCAATGTTGTTGATCGATTCATTTCATTGTTCCTAAAAAAACGTGGTACGTCCCCTATTGTTCAACCTATCCTTGCTCTAACCGCCAATCTTGTTGTATGCCAATTCGATGAATGGCTTAGCCAGTTCAAAGTCCTCCTCTGAACACAAAGTAAACTCAACATCTCCTGTACCGTAGTGGCCTATTTCTGTTACATCACGATAGAACTTCGGTTGTGACTTGATATCCATGGAACGCAACTTCAAAAATAGTTTTATGTTGCGGCTTTGCGGCTCCATGCAGACGATATTCTGAGAAATCTTGTATGCGACATAGAATTTCTTCGGCACTTCTTCGATAGCCGGATCTAGAGCAACAATATATTCCCGGATGCCGTTCATAAGTGCTTGGATAGAATCCGACTTCCCTTCCAAGTGTTCTTCAAACGTATAAGTAGCAGTAGCGCGCACCTGTGCTGCCTTTTTCCCCGCCTCCACCATTACTGGGTTTTTGCCGTTTCCCTGCGCAACGGTAGTCGCATTGGCTGCTTGGAAAACCTCTTCTAGATAAAGTGAACCATTTTTGAATAGGCGATATTTCCATAGTTCAATATTTGCCCCCATCACTTGCACAGCATGAAGGTCGTACTTCTTGTAGTTTGGCGCGATGCAGATTACCCGCACATCAGACCAATCTACCTCTTTGTCGTTTCCTAACGCACGTTGAGCAGCAATTTCAAAATCCCCCTTGTGATCCTGAATCCAATGCAGATAAAAGAGGCTCTGATTAATCAGCTCGGAAGATTCCACTTTCTTGTATTCGATAATGACCGGATTGTTTTCCTCAGACAATGCGAGACTATCTATGCGTCCAGCGTGCAAGGCGCCAGTAGAAAATTCAGATGCAACGAAACGACAATTGAAAACGGTGGTTAGATTCTTCTCGATCATGGCTTGCAGCTCCTTCTCAAGTGAGAAGTTAGTCTGCTCAATCGGCACAAGGCCTTTTTCAGACATTTCAAATAGTGGCATCTCGTAAAGCTCCAAATAATTTCAATTCCTGAAATCGATCAACGTCGGGTTACGCTGCGCTAACCCGACCTACAAAAGCATTTCAATTCCGCAACGGCTTCCCACTCTTCAACATATGCTCGATCCGCGCCTGCGTCTTGTCGGTGGCGAGCAGTTCCATGAAGTGTTTGATCTCCAGGTCGGGCAGCCATTGCTCGTCCACCACGCGGCAGCCGATGTTGTAGTCGTGTTCGGAGATGAATCCGCCTTCGCGCATGTTGAGCCTGGAGGTTTGAGATGACGATGCGGCTGGTTGATCTCAACAGGCCAGCAGGATCATGCCGCCAATGCAATGGCCTGTGTCTTCTGCTCGACGGATTGGATGAGATCCTGAATAGCGTCCACTTCAGCCGTCTCGAAATAGGATTCACCGCATTGCGTGCAAACCCACGCCGGGACCTTGTCCAGAGTCAGGTGGCAGCCTTCGCGGTCGATATGGAACGGTGTCGCGTCTTTCTTCATTTCACCTTGGCAATGCAGGCATTTCATGGCGCTCTCCTTGTCTTATAGTCGGCCACCCATTCCGTTGCGCCGGGAATGCAGGCTGTAATAATTGCGAGATAGTCTTCTTTGGGAGCACAAACAACATGAATTGGCCTGCTGGATTCTCCCGCGCCCAGTATCAGGCAACTATGCCCTCGTGCATCTTCCGGATAGTTTTCGATAATCTCGCCATGCTCTATGGTTTCGCGAATTTCACGCGTGCTAATCATGCGCTCCGGCCTGTTCATCTGCCGCAACGCGTGAGGAAGAAAGAGGTATTTCTTGCTTGCCGCCTCACGAATCTGCTGGTGTAGATCGCCGTTGTTGTCCATAGGTGCAGGTTACACGCGAGCAAGTTTCAATTCAATAAGCCACTAATTCCTCAACGGCTTCCCGTTCTTCAACATGTGCTCGATCCTTGCCTGCGTCTTGTCGGTCGCGAGCAGCTCCATGAAGTTGCGCCGCTCCAGATCGAGCAGCCAGGTTTCATCCACCAGACTGCCGGTTTCCACATCGCCGCCGCACATCGTTTCGGCGACGCGGCAGCCGATGTTGTAGTCGTATTCGGAGATGAAGCCGCCTTGCAGCATGTTGACCATCGACGCCTTGAAGGTGGCGATGCCGGTACGGCCCGCGACGGGGATTTGACGCGGGTGCAAGGGCGGACGGTAGGCGGTGGCGTTGAGGGCTTTGGCTTCTTCCTTGGCGATGTGCAGCAGTTCGAATTTGTTCATCACGATGCGGTCGGATTGCCGCAAATAGCCCATCTCGCGCGCCAGCTCGGCGCTCTTGGCGACTTCGCCCATGGCGATCTGCTGGAAGTAGCGTTTGAGGAAGGGGAAGATGTCGCCACCACGGGCTTCTGCGGCCGCGCGTTGCGCCATTTCCTTGCAGCCGCCGCCGGCCGGCAACAGGCCGACACCGACTTCGACCAGGCCGATGTAACTTTCCAGCGTGGCGACGATGCGCGTGCTGTGGAGGGAGAACTCGCAACCGCCGCCGAGGGCGAGGCCGTCCACTGCCGCAATGGTCGGCACTTGCGCATACTTGAGGCGCATGGAGGTTTGCTGGAATTTTGCGACCACGGCTTCGACTTTGGGCACGTTCCCGGTGGCCGCATTGAGCACATCGCCCAATCCGCCGCCGCCCGCGACCGTGTATTTAACCCGGTTCGCCGCGCCCTTGAGCTTGCCGAACAAGCCTTCATCCGGGGCTTCCTGCAAGCCCTGCATCACTTGCAACAGATTGGCGCCGGCGGAAAAAGGCGGCTCGGTCTGCCACAGGATGAGCGCGGAGAAATGCGCTTCGGCTTCGTCCACCGCGCGCAGGATGCCATCCAGCACCTCGTTGCTGACGGTGTGCATCTTGGTCTTGAAACTGAGAATGGCGATAGTGTCGCCGGTGTGCCACATCCGTACTTCGTCGGTTTCGAATACGGTTTCGCCGTAGTGGCGCTCCTCGCCAAGCAACGCATCGGGGAAGAGTTGGCGGCGATAGACGGGGAGCGTGGAGCGGTGGTGATACGCACCGGCCCTCTCCCCCTCTCCCGCGCGCGGGAGAGGGGGGAGCGAAGCGGAGGGAGAGGGTGCGTAGGAACCCTGCGCAGTGTGCACGCCGGTACGCGCAGTATCCGCAGCCCATGCCGGAAGCGGTGTATCCGCCATCGCCTTGCCGGCGGCGATGTCGGCGGCGATCCAGCCCGCCACCTGTTGCCAGCCGGCTGCCTGCCAGATCTCGAACGGACCGTTGTCCCAGCCGAAGCCCCAGCGCACGGCGAGATCGACGTCGCGCGCATTGTCGGCGATGGACTCCAGAT
>CAZSIO010000060.1:0-6776 GCA_964606865.1 uncultured Sideroxydans sp. | reverse complement strand
TTTCATCAGGGTTGGGGTGGGGGAACCCTCTTGGCTCGCCACCAAACAGCCCCTCATCGCGCATCAACTTGTGGAAGAACCGCGCATACAACAAATGCAGAATCGCGTGTTCGATGCCGCCGATGTATTGATCCACCGGCAACCATTTTTGCGCCGCAGACTTGTCCACCATGCCGGTGGCACATTGCGGGCTGGTGTAGCGCGCGTAGTACCAGCTCGACTCGACGAAGGTGTCCATCGTGTCCGTCTCGCGCCGCGCGGGACCGCCGCATTGCGGGCAGGTGCATTCGTAGAACTCAGGCATCTTCGCCAGCGGCGAGCCTGCGCCATCCGGCACCACGTTCTCCGGCAACACCACCGGCAACTGCTCGTCCGGCACGGGCACATCGCCGCAGCTTGGGCAATGGATGATAGGGATCGGGCAGCCCCAGTAGCGCTGGCGCGAGATGCCCCAGTCGCGCAGACGGAACTGCACTTTCTTTTCGCCCAGGCCTTTGGCGCTCAGGTCGGCGGCGATGGCGTCCACCGCCTGTTCGTGATTCAGGCCGTCGTATTTACCCGAGTTCACGCACACACCGTTGTCTTTGTCGGCATACCAGTCCTGCCAGGCGGCATCGCTGAAGCTTTGCGCTTTCACTGCGATGGATTGGCGGATCGGCAAATGGTATTTTTTGGCGAAGCCGAAATCGCGCTCGTCATGCGCCGGCACCGCCATCACCGCGCCTTCGCCGTAACCCATCAGCACATAGTTGCCGACCCACACCGGCACCTGTTCGCCGGTCAGCGGGTGGGTGACTTTGAGGCCGGTGTCCACGCCCTTCTTTTCCATCGTGGCGATGTCGGCTTCGGCCACGCCGCCCTGTTTGCATTCCTCGATGAAGGCGGCGAGCTTCGGATTGTTCTGTGCGGCGCGGGTCGCCAGCGGATGTTCGGCCGCCACCGCGACAAAGGTCACGCCCATGATGGTGTCGGCGCGGGTGGTATAGACCCAGAGCTTTTCGTTGTCACCGTGCGGAAAGGCAAACCGCACGCCGTAGCTCTTGCCGATCCAGTTGGCCTGCATGGTCTTCACCTGCTCCGGCCAGCCGGAAAGGGTGTCGAGGCCGGACAGCAGTTCGTCGGCATACTGGGTGATGCGGAAGAAATACATCGGGATGTCGCGCTTCTCGACCACGGCGCCGGAGCGCCAACCGCGGCCGTCGATCACCTGCTCGTTGGCCAGCACGGTGTTGTCCACCGGATCCCAGTTCACCACCGAGGTCTTCTTGTAGATGACGCCCTTCCTGAACAGGCGGGTGAACAGCCACTGTTCCCAGCGGTAGTAATCCGGTGAGCAGGTCTTCACTTCGCGCGACCAGTCCACGCCCAGTCCCAGCGCTTTCAGCTGCTGCTTCATGTAGTCGATGTTGGAATAGGTCCAGGCGGCGGGCGGCACGTGGTTCGCCATCGCGGCGTTCTCGGCCGGCAGGCCGAACGCGTCCCAGCCCATTGGCTGCATGACGTTGTAGCCCTGCATGCGGTGGTAGCGCGCAAGCACGTCGCCGATGGTGTAGTTGCGCACATGGCCCATATGCAGTTTGCCGGAAGGGTAGGGGAACATCGACAGGCAATAGTATTTGGGCTTGTCGCTGTTCTCTTTGGCGACGAATGCCTGTGTGGATTCCCACTGTTGTTGGGCGGCGGCTTCGATATCCTGGGGCGAATAGTGTTGTTGCATGATCGGCGTTGGTTTTGGGGCGAATCGTAAAGAGCCGCCATTATATCGGTAAGGCGCGCCCCAAAGTGATGGGTTAGCCGCCTGCGGAAGGTTCTGCTAGAATCGGTCTCCAAAAATTTTATTCATAATCGTTCAGGAGAGATCGTTATGTCCGCCAAGCATCCCGTCATTGCAGTAACCGGCTCGTCCGGCGCCGGAACCACCACCGTCAAGCGTGCCTTTGAAAACATCTTCCGCCGCGAAACCATCAAGGCTGCGGTGGTCGAGGGCGACAGCCTGCACAGTCTGGATCGCATGGCATTCCGCGCCGCCGCCGCCGAAGCGGCCAAGGCTGGCAACAACACGTTCAGCCACTTTGGCCCCGAAGCCAACCACTTCGACAAGATCGAGGGCATGTTCAAGCAATACGGTGAAACCGGCATGTGTCAGCGCCGCTACTACGTGCACAGCGATGAGGAGGCGGTACTGCACAACAAGCATTTCGGCCTGACCGATCTGAAAGCGGGCGTGTTTACCCCGTGGGAAGACATCGAGTCCGGCTCTGACCTGTTGTTCTACGAAGGCCTGCACGGGCTGGCGCAAGATGAAGCAAAAGGAATCGATGCGCGCCGCTACGTCGATCTGGGCGTGGGTGTGGTGCCGGTGGTCAATCTGGAATGGATCCAGAAGATTTTCCGCGACAAGGAGGAGCGCGGCTATTCCGCCGAAGCGACGGTCGATACCATCATGCGCCGCATGCCGGACTACATCAAATACATCACCCCGCAATTTACCCACACCGACATCAACTTCCAGCGTGTGGCGACCGTGGATACATCGAACCCGTTCATCGCGCGCGACATCCCGACGCCGGATGAAAGTTTCGTGGTGATCCGCTTCCGCAATCCGAAGGGTGTGGATTTCCCCTACTACCTGCAAATGATCCCCAACTCGTTCATGTCGCGCGCCAACACCATGGTCGTTCCCGGCAGCAAGATGAGCCACGCGCTGGAAATCATCCTGTCGCCGATCATGCACGACATGATTCACAACAAAAAGAAGTAAGAGTTGCACTAATCGACGGAACGGGGAAGCAGAGATGCTTCCCCGTTTTGTTTGGGGGAACCGGCAAGCTAGCCTGTGGGATAATCTGCCCATGAATTCCACCCTGCTTTCCGGTCTCAATCCCGAACAACGCGCCGCTGTTGAACTCCCCGCCCAATCCGCGCTGATATTGGCCGGCGCGGGCAGCGGCAAGACGCGCGTGCTGACCACGCGCATCGCATATCTCATCAGCACCGGGCAGGTTTCGCCTTCCGGCATTCTCGCGGTGACCTTCACCAACAAGGCGGCCAAGGAGATGGTGACGCGCCTTTCCGCCATGCTGCCCATCAACACGCGCGGCATGTGGATCGGCACCTTCCACGGCCTGTGCAACCGCATGCTGCGCGCGCATTTTCGTGAGGCGAATTTGCCGCAAACTTTTCAGATATTGGATAGCGGTGACCAGCTCTCGGCAATCAAACGCCTGATGAAGGCGATGAACGTGGACGACGAGAAATATCCGCCGCGCGAGATGCAGAACTTCATCAGCGGCCGCAAGGAAGAAGGCCTGCGAGCGAGCGAGGTGGAAGCCTACGACCCCTATACCCGGCGCAAGGTAGAGGTGTTCGCCGAATACGACGCGCAATGCCAGCGCGAAGGCGTGGTGGATTTTTCCGAGCTGCTGTTGCGCAGTTACGAACTGCTGTCGCGCAACCAGCCGTTGCGCGAGCATTATCAGGAGCGTTTCAAACACATTCTGGTGGATGAGTTCCAGGACACCAATCCGCTGCAATACCGCTGGCTGAAGTTGTTGGCGGGAGTGGGAGATGGGCGTAGAGGGTTCCCTCATCCCAACCTTCTCCCGGGGGGAGAAGGGACAAACGTATCGCTACGCGATGATGTCGCCCCTGCGGCACTTTTTGCCGTCGGGGACGACGACCAGTCCATCTACGCGTTTCGCGGCGCCAACGTCGGCAACATGCAGGAATTGCTGCGCGATTTCCACGTCGAGAACGTGATCAAGCTGGAGCAGAACTACCGCTCGCACGGCAACATCCTCGATGCGGCCAACGCGCTCATCGCCAACAACAAGAATCGTCTGGGCAAGAATCTGTGGACGGCGGAAAGCGGCGGCGAGCAACTGCGCGTGTACGAGGCCGGTAGGGATGTGGACGAGGCGGGCTTCATCGTGGGGGAGCTCCAGGAGCTCAAGCGCGAAGGCGTGAATCTCAGCGAGATGGCGTTGTTGTACCGTTCCAATGCGCAGTCGCGCGTGCTGGAACATGCGCTGGTGTCGGCGGGTCTTTCCTATCGCGTGTATGGCGGGCTGCGCTTTTTCGAGCGGCAGGAGATCAAGCATGCCTTGGCTTATCTGCGCCTGATGGAAAACACCGACGATGACAATGCGCTGTTGCGCATCGTTAACTTTCCCACGCGCGGCATCGGCGCGCGCAGCATCGAACAGTTGCAGGAAGCGGCGAAACAAAACGGCACGACGCTGTATGACGCGGCAGCGCGGGCGGGCGGCAAGGTGACCGCTTTCGTCGGCCTGATCGAATCATTGCGCAGCGCAACCCAAGACTTGCCACTGCCGGAAGTCATCGTGCATGTGCTGGAACATAGCGGTCTGGTGGGGCATTACGAGACTGAAAAAACAATCGCCTCGAAGCGGCGTGAAGCCGAAGAGCGCCTGGAAAACCTGAACGAGCTGATCAATGCGGTCACCTTGTTCGTGCACGAGAACGAGGACGACAGCCTCACCGCGTTCCTGTCGCACGCCACACTGGAATCGGGTGAGCATCAGGCGGGCGACAGCGAGGATGCGCTGCACCTGATGACGGTGCATGCGGCGAAGGGGCTGGAGTTTCACACCGTGTTCATCACCGGGCTGGAAGAAGGCCTGTTCCCGCACCAGAACAGCATCGACAACGGCGACCTCGACGAGGAGCGGCGCCTGATGTATGTGGCGATCACCCGCGCGCGGCGCCGTCTGTATCTCACCTTCGCGCAGAGCCGCATGTTGCACGGGCAAACGCATTACGGTTTGGCATCGAGCTTCCTGAAAGAATTGCCCGAGGGATTGCTGCACTGGCTGACGCCGCGCTTCACGGCACGCAAGACGTTCGATAGCGGCCGGCGCGAAACGGACAGCTATGTCGCCGCATTCGGCGGAGTGAACGCCGCACCTGCGCCACCGTCGCCGCAGTCGCTGTGGCGCATCGGCCAGCGCGTGTTCCACCAGAAATTTGGCGAGGGCGTGGTGACCGACACCGAAGGCGGCGGCAACGACGGCCGGGTGCAGGTCAACTTCAAGCGCGCCGGCAGCAAGTGGCTGGCGCTGGAATACGCCAAGCTCGCTGCGCTCTAATGCATTGTCCGGCGGGCTTGGAGGTCAACTACTTTATTTTCTCAATCACCAAAGGAGTGTTCCATGAGTCAATCCTATAAAGAACTGATCCAGCAACTCAATCCACCCTTGAGCACCTTGCGCAAGGAGGCGGCGGAGACCATGAGCGGCTTCGATTCGATGTCCAAGGCGGCGATGAGCGCGGGCGTGCTCTCCGCGCTGGACAAGGAGCTGATCGCTGCCGCGATTGCAGTCTCGACGCGCTGCGAAGGCTGCATCGCATATCACGTGCGGACTCTGGTTCGGTTGGGTGCCACGCGCGAACAGATCAACGAGATGTTGTCGGTCGCGGTGTATATGGGGGGCGGCCCGTCGCTGATGTATGCGGGGGAAGTGTTGCGTGCCTACGACGAGTTCAAGCAGGCGTGATCAGCCTGCGGCGGGCGGCGGATATTTCGCCGCCAGCTTGTCCGGCACTTCGCCTTTTGCCGCTTGCGACGCCGCACTGAATTCCATCACCGCAGTCACCATCACCATGACCAGCGTCGGCAACAGCGCGATGCGGGTGAGCGCGGTCCAGATGATGTGTCCCATATGCGGGTCGTTCGAGGTCAGGCTCAACAGCCAGGCCAGCAGGATCAGCACAGCGGAAACCGCATAGGCGAGCAGCAGCAGACGTCCGCGCGCCCAGGACAGGCGCCAGTGCATGGCGACGAACCAGTCAGTCGTGCGGCGGCCGCGCCACCAGATCCAGGCCAGCAACGCGCCGGAACAGACCAGCGGAATGAGCAGGCCGATCATGCCGATCTTGAGACCGATTACGGCGGGCGTCATGAACAGGTCGAAAATGAACAGACCGATGATGAACAGGTTGTGCGGCGCTTGAGCCTGTTGTCTTGCGCGCGGTTCGGGGTTGTATTGCATGGCCTAACTTTCTTGGATTGCGGAAATTTGCGGCTCATCCAGCCACGGGAAGATGTTGCGGTAGCTGACATAGAGCGAGGCGAGGCCGAGCGGCAACAGCACGAGCATGCCGAGGCCGTAGGGCAGAATGCCGAGCACCATGGCGATGACTTGCATGATGAGGCTGTACACCGTGTACGGGATGATGTTGCGCAATGTGCCGCGGAAGCTGGCCTGCAACGCCAGCCACGGCGCAATGCCGCTGAAGAACACCAGAATCGGCGCATATTGCCAGGCCACAATCAGCGCCAGCATCAGCGAGAAGCCCAGCAGGATGGCGAGCGAAACCTGGCTGTTGGCGCCGGCCAGCGCATCCATCAGCACTTGCATGTCCTGCGCGCCGTGCACCTGCTCCATCAGGGCGGAGAAGCCTTCGCCGCCGACGAATACCATCAGGGCGGAGATGAAAAACATACCCAGCATCAGGAAGGCGCCCAGCGCGACCAGGCTGCGCGTGTGCTGTTTAAATCCGGCGAGCAGCAGCGATAAATCGGCGCGTTCGTTTTCTTCCAGCGCGCGGCACAGGCGCATATAGCCGGCCAGCATGACGGGCAGCAGGGCGACCGCGATGAGCGGGCCAAACAGCGGCAGCGTCAGCGCGATCACCACCAGCAGCATGCTGGTCAGCGCACCGCTGATGCCGAACAGGGGGTTACGCAGCAGCAGTTGCACGCCGTGCTGTATCCAGAGCCAGCCGCGCGCGGCATTGAGTTTGCGGATTTCCAT
>CAZSIO010000059.1:0-6831 GCA_964606865.1 uncultured Sideroxydans sp. | reverse complement strand
CGACCGGATCCGAGACCAAGATCAAGAAATACGCCAAGCGCCTGAAGGTGCTGGAGGCATTCATGCAGTCCGGTATCAAGCCGGAATGGATGGTGCTGGAAGTGTTGCCGGTGCTGCCGCCCGAGCTGCGTCCGCTGGTGCCGCTGGATGGCGGTCGTTTCGCCACCTCCGACCTGAACGATCTGTATCGCCGCGTCATCAACCGCAACAACCGTCTGCGCCGGCTGCTGGAATTGAAGGCGCCGGACATCATCGTGCGCAATGAAAAGCGCATGCTGCAGGAGTCGGTCGATTCGCTGCTGGACAACGGCCGTCGCGGCAAGGCGATGACCGGCGCCAACAAGCGCCCGCTGAAATCGCTGGCCGACATGATCAAGGGCAAGGGCGGTCGTTTCCGCCAGAACCTGCTGGGCAAGCGCGTGGACTATTCCGGTCGTTCCGTGATCGTGGTGGGCCCGCAGCTCAAACTGCACCAGTGCGGCCTGCCCAAGAAGATGGCGCTGGAGCTGTTCAAGCCGTTCATTTTTGAACGTCTGGAGAAGATGGGCCTGGCGACCACGATCAAGGCCGGCAAGCGCATGGTCGAGGCGGAAGAGCCGATCGTGTGGGACATTCTGGAAGAGGTCATCCGCGAACATCCGGTGATGCTGAACCGTGCGCCGACCCTGCACCGTTTGGGTATCCAGGCATTCGAGCCGCTGCTGATCGAGGGCAAGGCGATCCAGCTGCACCCGCTGGTGTGCTCGGCATTCAACGCCGACTTTGACGGTGACCAGATGGCCGTCCACGTGCCGCTGTCGCTGGAGGCGCAAATGGAAGCGCGCACCCTGATGCTGGCCTCCAACAACGTGCTGTCGCCCGCCAACGGTGAGCCGATCATCGTGCCGTCGCAGGATATCGTGCTCGGCCTGTACTACATGACACGCGAGAAGGTCGGCGCATTGGGCGAAGGCGCAATCCTCGCCGATGTGTCCGAAGTGTTGCGCGCCTACCGTTCCGGCCATGCCGACCTGCAGGCCAAGGTCGTGGTCCGCATCAAGGAGGTGGTCAGCAACGAGGCGGGTGAAAAAGAAAACAAGTTCACCCGCTACGAAACGACCGTCGGGCGCGCCATCCTGTCCGAATTGCTGCCGGCCAACCTGCCGTTCAGCTTTGTCAACAAGGCGCTGAAGAAGAAAGAGATCTCGCGCCTGATCAATGCCAGCTTCCGCCTGTGCGGGCTGCGCGATACGGTGATCATGGCCGACCAGTTGATGTACACCGGTTTTGCCTACGCGACCCGTGCCGGGATTTCGATCTGTGTGGACGACATGCTGGTGCCGCAACAGAAGAACGCGCTGATCGCTGCGGCAGAAAAAGAAGTGCACGACATCCAGATGCAGTACACCTCGGGTCTGGTGACCCAGGGCGAGCGCTACAACAAGGTGGTGGATATCTGGGGCCGCACCGGCGACCAGGTGGCCAAGGCGATGATGGACCAGCTTGGCGTGGAACCTGTATTGGATCGTCTGACCGGTGAAGCGCTGTTCGACAAGAAGGGCAAGGCGGTCACGCAAGAGTCATTCAACTCCATCTACATGATGGCCGACTCCGGTGCGCGCGGTTCTGCCGCGCAGATCCGCCAGTTGTCCGGGATGCGCGGCCTGATGGCGAAACCGGACGGCTCCATCATCGAGACGCCGATCACCGCGAACTTTCGCGAAGGCCTGAACATGTTGCAGTACTTCATCTCCACCCACGGCGCCCGCAAGGGTCTGGCGGATACGGCGTTGAAGACGGCGAACTCCGGTTACCTGACCCGTCGTCTGGTCGATGTGACGCAGGATCTGGTGGTGATCGAGGATGATTGCGGCACCGAGAACGGCCGCTCGATGAAGGCGCTGGTCGAGGGGGGCGAAGTGATCGAAGCCTTGCGTGACCGCATTCTCGGGCGCGTGGTGGCGGCGGATGTCGTCAATCCGGAATCCGGCGAGACATTGTATGAGGCCGGCACGCTGCTGAACGAAGACAATGTCGAACTGATCGAGGCGCTGGGCATCGACGAAGTGCGCGTGCGCACGCCGTTGACCTGCGATACGCGCTATGGTCTGTGTGCCAAGTGCTACGGCCGCGACCTCGGCCGCGGCGGGCTGGTCAACGTGGGTGAAGCGGTGGGTGTGATCGCCGCGCAATCCATCGGCGAACCGGGTACCCAGCTGACCATGCGCACCTTCCACATCGGCGGTGCGGCATCCCGTACCGTGGTGGCAAGCCAGGTCGAAAGCAAGTCGCAGGGCACCATCAAATACAGTCCGAACATGCGCACCGTGACCACCGCCTCGGGCGGCCTGGTGGTGGTGGCTCGTTCCGGCGAGGTGATGATTGTGGACGAGCACGGACGCGAGCGCGAGCGGCACAAGGTACCCTACGGCGCCAACCTGGCCGCACGCGAGGACGAGGCGGTCAAGGCCGGTGTGGTACTGGCGAGTTGGGATCCGCATACCCGTCCGATCATTACCGAATACGCCGGTCGTGTGCGTTTCGAGAACGTGGAAGAAGGCTCCACCGTGGCCAAGCAGATCGACGAAGTGACCGGTCTGTCCACTTTGGTGGTTATTGATCCGAAGCGTTCCACCACCGGCAAGGGCGGGCGTCCTTTGGTGCGGTTGCTGGATGAGGCGGGGAATGAGATCAGGCTGGCGGGAACCGAAACCCCGATCTCGGTGACTTTCCAGACGGGTTGCATCATCACGGTGGAAGACGGGATGCATGTGGGCGTGGGCGATGTATTGGCGCGCATTCCGCAGGAAAGCTCCAAGACGCGCGACATCACCGGCGGTCTGCCACGCGTGGCGGAACTGTTCGAGGCGCGCGTGCCGAAAGATGCGGGCATGCTGGCGGAAGTCACCGGCACCGCTTCGTTTGGCAAGGAAACCAAGGGCAAGCAGCGTCTGGTGATCACCGACACCGACGGCGTGGCGAACGAGTTCCTGATCCCGAAGGACAAGCATGTGCTGGTGCACGACGGCCAGGTGGTGAACCAGGGCGAAATGATCGTTGACGGCCCGGCCGACCCGCATGACATTTTGCGCCTGCTCGGCATCGAGGCGCTGGCGCGTTACGTCACCGACGAAGTGCAGGACGTGTACCGTCTGCAAGGCGTGAAGATCAATGACAAGCACATCGAGGTGATCGTGCGCCAGATGCTGCGCCGCGTGCTGATCGTGGATGCGGGGGATACGACCTTCATTCCGAACGAGCAGGTCGAGCGCGCCGAGTTGTTGAAGGAGAATGAGCGCGTCGAAGCGGAAGGCAAGCGTCCGGCCACATTCCAGTACGTGTTGCTGGGGATCACCAAGGCTTCGCTGTCCACCGATTCGTTCATTTCCGCAGCCTCGTTCCAGGAAACAACGCGGGTGCTGACCGAAGCGGCCATCATGGGCAAGCGGGACGAGTTGCGCGGGTTGAAGGAGAACGTCATCGTCGGACGTCTGATTCCGGCAGGTACCGGCCTGGCCTACCACGTGTTGCGGCGCAAGCAACGTCTGGGCCTCGACATTGCCGGCGGCGCCGGATTACAGGAGCTGGAAAGCGATGCCGAAGCGCAGGAAGGCGTGTAGTTTCCTTGACAGTCTGCTGACGCATCAATAGAATGCGCGGTCTTTTTAGTCCGTGCATTTCTGTTGGGCGGATTTGCGGTGCTTTGCCGCGATGCGGTTTTTAGCAAAAAGTAGCGTTTTTATAACCAAAAGTATTCAGGAAGCGAAGATAAACGATGCCAACAATTAACCAGTTAGTGCGCAAGCCCCGGACGACGGAAGTCATCAAGAGCAAGGTCCCTGCGCTTGCCGGCAGCCCGCAAAAACGCGGCGTCTGCACCCGTGTCTATACCACGACACCGAAAAAACCGAACTCGGCGCTGCGCAAAGTGGCGAAAGTGCGCTTGGTCAACGGGTTCGAGGTGATCTCCTACATCGGCGGCGAAGGGCACAATCTGCAGGAGCACAGCGTGGTGCTGTTGCGCGGCGGTCGCGTCAAGGATTTGCCGGGTGTGCGTTACCACATGGTGCGCGGTAGCCTGGATACGGCGGGCGTGAAGGATCGCAAACAATCCCGCTCCAAGTACGGCGCGAAGCGTCCGAAAAAAGCGTAATTCAAACTAGACAGAAATAACCGAGGTAGCGAAATGCCAAGACGTAGAGAAGTCCCCAAACGCGAAGTTCTGCCCGATCCAAAATTCGGCAATCAGGATCTTTCCAAGTTCGTCAACGTGCTGATGACCGACGGCAAGAAGTCGGTGGCCGAACGCATCCTGTACGGTGCGCTGGCGCAGGTTGGCAAGAAAAGCGGCAAGGATCCGATCGAGGTGTTCAATCTGGCATTGAACAACGCCAAGCCGCAGGTGGAAGTCAAGAGCCGTCGCGTGGGCGGTGCCAACTACCAGGTTCCGGTCGAGGTGCGTCCTTCGCGCCGTATGGCATTGGCCATGCGCTGGCTGAAAGACTTTGCGCGCAAACGCGGCGAAAAGTCGATGGATATGCGTCTGGCGGGCGAGTTGATCGATGCGTCCGAAGGGCGTGGCGGCGCCGTCAAGAAACGCGAGGAAGTCCATCGCATGGCTGACGCCAACAAGGCATTCTCGCATTTCCGTTTCTAATCAAGAATTCAGAGTCAGGTAACTATCGTGGCACGTAAAACACCAATCGAACGCTATCGCAACATCGGCATTAGTGCGCACATTGATGCGGGCAAGACAACCACCACCGAGCGCATCCTGTTTTATACCGGGGTCAGCCACAAGATCGGCGAGGTGCACGATGGTGCGGCCACGATGGACTGGATGGAGCAGGAGCAGGAGCGTGGCATCACCATCACTTCCGCGGCGACCACCTGTTTCTGGAAGGGCATGGAGAGCAACTTCGCCGAGCATCGTTTCAACATCATCGACACCCCGGGGCACGTGGACTTCACCATTGAGGTGGAGCGTTCCATGCGTGTGCTGGATGGCGCCTGCATGGTGTATTGCGCGGTGGGTGGTGTGCAGCCGCAGTCCGAAACGGTTTGGCGTCAAGCCAACAAATATCATGTGCCGCGCCTGGCGTTCGTGAACAAGATGGATCGTTCCGGTGCCAACTTCTTCAAGGTGGTCGAGCAGATGCAGACGCGCCTGAAAGCCACTCCGGTGCCGATCGTGATCCCTATCGGCGCGGAAGATAATTTCGCGGGCGTGGTCGACCTGGTCAAGATGAGAGCCATCTATTGGGATGAAGCCTCGCAGGGGATGAAGTTTGATTACCGCGAGATTCCGGCCGAGCTGGTTGCTACGGCCAACGAATGGCGCGAAAAGATGGTGGAATCGGCAGCCGAAGCTTCGGAAGAGTTGATGAATGCCTATCTGGAAAATGGTGAGTTGAGTCAGGAGCAGATCAACGCCGGTCTGCGTATCCGCACCATTGCCTGCGAGATTCAGCCGGTATTGTGCGGCTCCGCGTTCAAGAACAAGGGCGTGCAACGCATGTTGGACGCAGTCATCGAGTTCTTGCCGGCACCGGTCGATATTCCGGATGTGGAGGGCGAGACCGAAGAAGGTGAACACATCACGCGCAAGGCGGATGACAGCGAGAGCTTTTCCGCCCTTGCGTTCAAGCTGATGACCGATCCGTTCGTGGGCCAGTTGACCTTCGTGCGCGTGTATTCAGGCGTACTGAAGAAAGGCGACACGGTCTATAACCCGATCCGTGGCAGGAAAGAACGTATCGGCCGTATCGTGCAGATGCACGCCAACGAGCGCAAAGAGATCGACGAGATTCTGGCGGGTGACATCGCGGCCTGTATTGGCCTGAAGGAAGTCACCACCGGTGAGACGTTGTGCGATCCGGGCAAGCCGATCATCCTCGTGCGCATGGTATTTCCGGAGCCGGTGATTCACGTTGCGGTGGAGCCGAAGACCAAGGCCGACCAGGAGAAGATGGGTATCGCGCTGGGCCGCCTGGCGCAGGAAGACCCGTCGTTCCGTGTGCGCACCGATGAGGAATCCGGGCAAACTATCATTTCCGGCATGGGCGAGTTGCACCTTGAGATTTTGGTGGATCGCATGAAGCGCGAATTTGGTGTCGAAGCCAATGTCGGCGCGCCGCAGGTGGCCTACCGCGAGGCGATCCGCAAGACCGTCGAGATTGAAGGCAAATATGCCAAGCAGACCGGCGGACGCGGTCAATACGGCCATGTTTGGCTCAAGATGGAGCCGAACGAAGCAGGCAAGGGTTTTGAATTCATCGACGCGATCAAGGGCGGTACCGTTCCGCGTGAATTTATCCCCGCAGTGGAAAAGGGCTTGCGCGAGACCTTGCCAAGCGGCGTGCTGGCCGGCTTCCCGGTCGTCGATGTGAAAGTCACGTTGTTCGATGGTTCTTACCATGACGTGGACTCCAACGAAAACGCCTTCAAGATGGCGGCGTCGATGGCGTTCAAGGATGGCATGCGCAAGGCGAGTCCGGTGCTGTTGGAGCCGATGATGTCGGTTGAGGTGGAAACGCCGGAGGACTATACCGGAACCGTGATGGGTGACTTGTCTTCCCGTCGCGGCATGGTGCAGGGCATGGATGACATGGCGGGCGGGGGTAAATCGGTCAAGGCGGAAGTGCCGCTATCCGAAATGTTCGGTTATTCGACTTCATTGCGTTCCGCCACCCAGGGTCGCGCGACCTACACCATGGAGTTCAAGCATTACACCGAAGCGCCAAAGAACGTCGCTGAAGCGATCATGAACAAGAAATAATTTTGATTTAAAGGAAGACTATCATGGCAAAGAGCAAATTTGAACGCACCAAACCGCACGTAAACGTGGGCACG
>CAZSIO010000058.1:0-6866 GCA_964606865.1 uncultured Sideroxydans sp. | reverse complement strand
CAGCCAAATGAAAGAATGCCGACACGGATATCAGCGCAATCGGGAAATGCACGAATAGTGGATGCAGGTTCGGAATCAATTCGATCATTGGCATTTCCTTTCAGTGTTTGCGCTCAATACGAATAATCATCCATTTTTTAGTCGGGGTTTGCGCCAACTCGAAGCGCACGCTGTCACCCGCCTTGATCTCATTGGGGAATGGCACGCTCAACTCAAACCACATGGTCATCGCGGGCCATTCCAGTGCGGGGATGGGCTCATGCGCGATCTGCACTTTGCTGGTACTTGTGTTGATCGCCTTCACGATACCGCTACCCTGCTGTGTGGCAGGCTGCATCGCGTGCGATGACATGTCGTGATGCATGTCATGTTCGTGCGATGCAGCCAGTATTGTTCCGCTACCGCTGGTGAGTGTGATGAAAAGTGCGAGAGTAAGTTTGTTCATGATGCTTTCCTTTTAGTGGGTTGTAGTGGATGTAGCAAGATTGCGTTGTTTGATCAGGGCGTAGATGACTGGGATCACCAGCAGCGTCAGTACCGCCGAAGAGACCATGCCGCCCACCATGGGGGCGGCGATGCGGCGCATCACTTCCGACCCGGTGCCGCTGCTCCACAGGATGGGCAGCAACCCGGCCATGATCGCCACCACGGTCATCATCTTCGGGCGCACGCGTTCCACCGCGCCTTCCATGATGGCGTCATACAAATCCTCGCGGCTGGTCAGCCGCGAGTCGGTTGTCCCCTCTCCCTCCGGGGGAGGGTTGGGGTGGGGGAAGGCAGGATGGGCATCGCCACCCGCGTTTGCTCCCTCCCTGCCAGGCTGAGGGCGGGCCGCACACTCCGCCAGCTTGTCCTGCCATGCCTTTTCCAGATAGATCAGCATCACCACGCCGGTCTCCGCCGCCACGCCCGCCAGCGCGATGAAGCCGACGGCCACGGCGACGCTCAGGTTGTAATCGAGCAGCCACAGCAGCCACACGCCGCCGACCAGGGCGAACGGCACCGACAGCATTACCACCAGCGATTCGGTGACGCGCTGGAAGTTGAGGTACAGCAACAGGAAGATGACGAGCAGGGTGATGGGAATGACAATTTTCATTTTGGCGGCGGCGCGTTCCATGTACTCGAACTGCCCGCTCCAGGTGGCGTAGTAGCCGGGCGGGAATTTGACCTGTTCGGCCACGGCCTTGCGCGCTTCGTCCACATAGGAACCGATATCACGGTCGCGAATGTCGACATAGATGTAGGCGGAGAGCAGGGCGTTCTCGGTGCGGATGGAGGGCGCGCCCTTGCTGATGCCCACCTTGGCGACCTGGCCGAGCGGAATCATCGCGCCGTCCATGGTCGGGACCAAGACTTCGCGCGCGATCTGCTCCGGCGTGCCGCGCAGCTCGCGCGGATAACGCACGTTGACGCCGAAGCGTTCCAGCCCTTCCACCGTGGTAGTGACGTTCTCGCCGCCCAGCGCGGTGGCGATGATGTCCTGCACTTCACCTACCGTCAACCCGTAGCGCGCCAGTGCCAGCCGGTCCGGTTCGATGTTGAGATAGAAACCGCCTGTGATCCGCTCTGCATAGGCGCTGCTGGTACCCGGTATCTTCTTGACCACCGCCTCGATCTGTTTGGCGAGTTGCTCCATCTCGTCGAGGTTCTTGCCAAACACCTTGATGCCGATGGGGGTGCGGATGCCGGTGGAGAGCATGTCGATGCGCGCCTTGATCGGCATGGTCCATGAGTTCGCCACACCGGGGAATTGCAAGACTTTGTCCATCTCGGCGATCAGCGTGTCGGTGTCCATGCCCGGACGCCAATCTTCCTGCGGCTTGAGGTTGATCACCGTCTCGAACATTTCAAGCGGCGCCGGATCGGTGGCGGTCTGTGCGCGTCCCGCCTTGCCGTACACCGAAGCGACCTCGGGGAAGCTCTTGATGATCTTGTTCTGCGTCTGCAACAACTCGGCGGCCTTGGTCACCGACATGCCGGGCAGCGAGGCGGGCATGTAAAACAGCGTGCCCTCGTTCAGCGTCGGCATGAATTCGCTGCCCAGTTTCAGCACGGGATAAGCGGACAACAAAATTGTCAACGCGGCGATGACGAGCGTGGTTTTCTTGCGCCGCAAGACCGCAGCAATGAGCGGGCGGTAGCCTGCAATCAGCCAGCGGTTGAGCGGATTCTCGGCTTCCGGCTTGATGCGGCCGCGAATGAACAGCAGCATCAGCACCGGCACCAGTGTCACGGAGAGCAAGGCTGCGCCAGCCATGGCAAAGGTCTTGGTGAAGGCGAGCGGTGCGAACAATCTTCCTTCCTGCGCTTCCAGGGTGAACACCGGCAGGAAGGAGACGGTGATGATGAGCAGGGAGAAGAAGAGGGAGGGGCCGACTTCCTTGCAGGCAGCGAGGATGGCGGCGCTCCGCTGTGAATGCGGCGAGTCTGCGGGGTTGGCTGCGTCGCCGGTTCCTCGCCTACCTTCATGGTATATCTCGTCACCGGCTCCTTGCCGCCTTGCATCCATCACCGCATTCGCAGTGGATGGTTGTTGTCCAAGGCGCTCCAAATGCTTGTGCGCATTCTCGATCATCACGATCGCCGCATCCACCATCGCCCCGATGGCAATCGCGATGCCGCCCAGACTCATGATGTTTGAATTCAAATTCAAAAAGCGCATGGCAATGAAGGCGATCAGCACGCCGATGGGCAGCATCACGATGGCGACCAGCGCGCTGCGTGCATGCATCAGGAACACCATGCACACCAGCGCCACGATCAGGCCTTCTTCGAGCAGCGTGCCTTTCAGCGTGTCGATGGCGCGCCGGATCAACTCGGAGCGGTCGTACACGCTTTGTATCGAAACGCCCTCCGGCAAACCGGGCGTGATCTCGGCGATCTTGTCCTTGATGTTCTGGATCACCTCCAGCGCGTTCTGCCCGTAGCGCGCCATGGCGATACCCGACACCACTTCGCCTTCGCCATTCAATTCTGCGAGGCCGCGCCGTTCGTCCGGCCCCAGTTCGACGCGCGCGATGTCGCGCAGCAGCACCGGTGTGCCGCGTGCGGTTTTCACCACCAGGTTCTCGATGTCGCTCTTGCCACGCAGGTAGCCACGGCCACGCACCATGTACTCGGTCTCGGCCATCTCGATCACGCGTCCACCGACATCGCGGTTTGAGTCGCGTATCACTTGCGAGACTCTACCCAACGGAATGTTGTAAGCGCGCAGCTTCACCGGATCGACCGTCACCTGGTATTGCTGCACAAAGCCGCCGACGGAAGCGACTTCCGCCACCCCGTGCGCCTTGGTCAGTTGATAGCGCAGATACCAGTCCTGCAGGGTGCGCAGTTCGGCGAGGTTGTGTTTCTCGCTCAACACGGCGTACTGGTACACCCAGCCCACGCCGCTGGCGTCCGGCCCCAGTTGTGGGGACACGCCCTGCGGCATGCGTCCCGCGATGCTGTTCAGGTATTCCAGCACGCGCGAGCGCGCCCAGTAGATGTCGGTGCCATCCTCGAAGATCACGTACACAAAGGACGCGCCGAAGAACGAGAAGCCGCGCACGACTTTTGATTTTGGCACGGATAACATCGCCGTGGTGAGCGGGTAGGTCACCTGGTCTTCCACCACTTGCGGCGCCTGTCCGGAATACTCTGTATAGACAATTACCTGCACATCGGACAGGTCGGGCAGCGCGTCCAGCGGGGTTTTCACCAGCGCATAGATGCCCGCCAGCGTGATGAACAGGGTGGCGAGCAGGACCAGAAAGCGATTCTTCGCCGACCACTCAATGACGGTGTTCAGCATGACTACTCTCCTTTTGTGCGGCATTCAGTTGGGTGATCACCCATTCGCCTTCGCCGCGTTCGACGATCTCGAATTGAATTGCGCTGCCCGGTCTGATATCCGCGACCAGTGCAGGATTGGCGAGTGCGAAATCCATAGTCATGCCCGGCCAGCCCAGGGATTTGATCGGCTCATGCGTGATGCTGACCGTGCCATCGTCGTTGATGGATTCAAGGACGCCTTGGGCCTGATGTGCCACAGACGCGGTTTTGTAGGAGCCAACTTGCTGGCGATTGCTATTCCCCAGCAAGCTGGCTCCCACAGGCGCGTCTCCCATTCCGCCCAGTGCCGCCTTCAGATTGCTTTCCGCATCGATCAGGAAGTTGGCCGAGGTGACCACCTGTTCGCCCTCTGCGACGCCGGCCAGCACTTCGACAAAGTCATCGCTGCGGCTGCCCAGCGTGACGGCGCGCGGCTCGAAACGGCCTTCAGCCAGGCGCACCAGCACCACTTGTCTGGTGCCACTGTCGATCACCGCCGAAGCCGGCACGGTCAGAACTGTGTCGCGCTTGCCGGCTACAATCTGCGCGTTGGCGAACATGGCGGGTTTGAGCAGACCTTTGGGGTTGCTGACCTCCATACGCACCTGCACCGTGCGTGTCGCGCTGTTCAGCGTCGGATAAATGAAATCCACTTTGCCGGCGAAGTCGCGCTCGGGATAGGCAACAACAGCAATCCGCACGCGGTCGCCGAGTTGTACTTGTCCAATGTCCTGCTCGGTGACTTCGGCGATCACCCATAGCGAGGACAGGTCGGCGATCTGGTACAGCATCTCGCCGGGCATAAAGCGCATGCCTTGCACCGCCTTCTTCTCCAGCACGATGCCGGATACTGGCGCATGGAAGGTGATGCGATTGTCGTTCACGCGGGCGTCGGCGATGTCCCAGTTCTTCAGGCGCGCGGTGCTGGCATCGGCGAGCTGTTGCATGCCTTGCTTCGCCTCGTCATCCGCGTCCTTCAATGCGGCCAGCCCTTGCGTTGCCAATGCCTGTTCGCGCTGTGCCGAGACCAGTTCAGGACTATAAACTTCGAACAGTGCCTGACCTTTGCGCACAGCCTGCCCCGTGGTGTTCACGTGCAGTCGCTCCACCCAGCCCTCGAATTTCGGCGCGATGGTGTAGGTGCGCCGCTCGTCGATCTCGACGCGCCCGGTCACACGCAACATCCGGTCGAGTTGGCGCAATGCCGCGGCCTCGCTCCGCACACCCAATTGCTGCACCTTGTCGCTGCCGATGCCGACCACGCTGGAGGAAGCCGTCTCGTCGCCCGCGTACACCGCGACATAATCCATGCCCATCGAATCTTTCTTTGGCACGGGCGAGGTGTCCGGCAGACCCATCGGGTTGCGGTAATACAGCACCTTGCGCTGGCTGCTATCCGCGCCTGCAGTGGCTGTTGAGGCAGTGCTGTTGCGTGTGCCGAGCCAGTAGCTGCCCGCGCCGACCGCCGCGATCAGCAGTCCGCCCAGTGCAATTTTAACGGGGGTGTTCATAGCTCTTCTCCCAATAGGTTCTCAATGTCGGCCAGACGCAACTGCATGTCGGTTTGTGCTTGCAGGTGTTGCTGGCGTGATTTCAATATCTGCTTCTGCGCTTCGATGAGCGTGGCAAAGGACACTTTGCCGGTCTCGTATCCGGCCAGGGCGGATTGATAGGTCAACTCCGTTTGCGGCAGCAAACGAGTTTCAATCAGCGTTTCGGTGCGACGCGCCGATTCCAGCGCCGAAAGCGCTTCCGACAGTTCGGATTGCGTCCGGTCGAGCAGCGCCTGTTTGCGCGCATTGGCGGCGGCGAGCATCGATACTGACTCGCCTTCCTGCGCGCGGCGTGATGATTGTTGCAATGGAATGTTGAACTCGATCATCAGATCCCATTGCTCGGTGGTGCTACCGCGCAGGGTCGGGGCAACACCGAGGGTGAAATCCGGATAACGGTTGGCGTAGCTCAACTCCCGGCTTTTTTCGGCAGACTGGATGTCCGCTTCGGCGATACGCAGTTGCGGATTGCGCGCGTGCAGACGCTCCAGCAAGGCTGCTTCATCCAGCGTTGCGGGTGACGGCAGTTTGCGGAGCCGGGCCGGCTCTGCCAGCGGCGCGCTCACCGGGCGCGACAGCAGCGCGTTGAGCCGCGCATGGCTGTGATGGCGCTCATTCTGCAGGGCGATGAGTTCCCCCTGCAGCTGCGTCTGCTCGACCTGCACCTGAATGACTTCCTGTTGCGTGGCGAGTCCGTTGGCGTAGCGCGTGCGGGCGATCTGTTCCAGGCCGTCCAACAGATCCAGGGTCTGCTGCGCCAGCCGCTCGCTGGCGACGGTGAAGTAGTACATGGCGTAAGTGGCCTTGATGCGATTGGACAGTTCTGTCCAGTTCGCCGCCACTTGTCCGTCGGCCTGCGCGATTCGCGTTTGGGCCACTTCGCTTTGCAGTACGCGCTTGCCGAACCAGGGCACGCTTTGCATCAACAGATAGCGCGTGCCGCCCTGCCGGGTGATATCCATCGGCTCGATTCGCAGCACCGGATCGGGCAGGGCGCCTGCCGGTTCGGCGCGCTGCAGTGCGGCTTCGGCCGCGAAGCGTACTGCGGCGAAGCCCGGATTGTGCTCGCGCGCGTAGATCAGCAAACCGTCAAGGTCGCTGCCCAACGGCTCCTCGGCGCTGGCGGGTGAGAGCCAGAGCGTACATAGCATCGATAAAACGAATAAAGGTGATTTCATGTTCCGCATCCTGATGCAATGACAATGCAACCAGACAGCCGCAGACGACTGCCGCGCAGTGCGGGACGAGCATCAGTTGATGGAAACTACAGACGGACTCGTCCCGTGTCAGACGCGGGCGAGGGGAGGCGGAAGCAGCGGGGCGGAAACGTGGGAGATGAAGATTTCGGGTTTGAATGTAACGATTTGCATGGTCGTTGCGACCAACGATGCAACAGGTGACTGCGCGACAGCAAATCCGCTGCAGGCCAGATGGCACACGGCGCAAGTGGCGCAGGCAGAAGAAGGATCCGTAGGGCTAGTTTGATCGTCGTGCTGC
>CAZSIO010000057.1:0-6953 GCA_964606865.1 uncultured Sideroxydans sp. | reverse complement strand
CCGGCGTCAATACTTTCGTCGCCGGTTCGGCCGTGTTCAGCAAGCGCAACGACAAGGACAAGAACCAGTACAACACCGTCATCGGTGAGCTGCGTGCTGAATTGGCCAAAGCCGGGAAGTGATTTTGCCGTCACACCGGCGAAGGCCAGTGTCCAGTTAATTTAAAGCACTGGATTCCGGCCTGCGCCGGAATGACAAAGTGTTAGAGGCATATCCAATGTTGTTCAAGCAGTTTCCGCTATCCGTCTCCGCCATCGTCATCGACCTCGACGGTACGCTGTTGCATACCGCGCCGGAACTGGCAGAAGCGGCCAACCGCATGCTGCGCGACATGGGGCGCCCCGCCGTGTCGCAAGACCTGCTGATGAGCTACATCGGCAACGGCATCCACTGGCTGGTGAAGCGCGCGCTCACCGGCGACATGCACGCCGAGCCGGATACGGCCTTGTTCGACCATGCGCTGCCCATCTTCGAGAAGCATTACAGCGGGTTATTGCTCGAAAGCAAACTGTTCCCGCATGTGCTCGAGGGACTGGATGCGATGAAGGCCGCCGGCTTCCGCCTGGGCTGCATCACCAACAAGGTCGAACGCTACACCAAACCCCTGCTCAAGGGCATCGGTCTGGCGCACTACTTCGACATCGTGCTGGCGGGCGACACCCTGACCGAGAAGAAGCCCAGTCCGCTGCCGCTGTTGCATTCGGCCAAGTTCTTCGGCGTGCCGATCGAACAACTGCTGCTGGTCGGTGATTCGCTCAGCGATGTCATGGCAGCACGCGCTGCGGGTTGCCCCGTCTTTTGTGTGCCTTACGGTTACAATCACGGCGAGCCGGTGGAAACACTGAATGTCGATGCCGTGATTCCCGATCTGGCCGGCGTGTTGCCCTTGATTCAGCGAGTTTAAAAATGAAACAGAAAAATCTTCTTAACTGGCGATGGTGTTGATATGTAGGTCGGGATTCATCCCGACAGCGAGTCATGTCGGGATGAATCCCGACCTACAAATTCACAGGAGATTTTCATGTTGCACCCCATCACCGAACAAGCGTTTCACGCTTTAGCCAAGCAAGGCTACAACCGCATCCCGCTGGTCACCGAGACCTTTGCCGATCTCGATACGCCGCTGTCGCTCTATTTGAAGCTCGCCAACCGTCCCTTCTCCTACTTGCTGGAATCGGTGCAGGGCGGCGAGCGTTTCGGGCGTTACTCATTCATCGGCTTGCCTGCCACCACCCGCATCAGCGTGCGCGGCAACCAGGTCACACTGACCACCGCGGCGGGCGAGACCATACAGGAAGTAGCAAATCCGCTGGACTACATCAGCGCGTACCAGTCACGCTTCAAGGCCGCGCCCCTGCCCGACCTGCCGCGCTTCACCGGCGGCCTGGCGGGCTACTTCGGCTACGACACCGTGCGCTACATTGAGCCACGCCTGGCCGCCACGCAGAAGCCGGACACGCTGGGCACGCCGGATATCCTGCTCATGCTCACCGAGCAACTGGCAGTCATCGACAATTTATCCGGCAAGCTGACCTTCATCGTGTATGCCGACCCGGCGCGGGACGATGCCTACGCCGTGGCGCGCGAACGCCTGCGCGAACTGGTCGGCCTGTTGCGCCTGCCGGTGGATATTCCGTTCGCGCCGCCTGCACCGCACGAAGAAGCGAAATCCGAATTCGGCGAAGCCGCATTCAAGGCCGCCGTGGAAAAATCGAAACGCTACATCTTCGACGGCGACATCATGCAGGTCGTGCTGTCGCAACGCATGGCGCAACCCTTCCCGGCGCAGCCCTTGTCGCTCTATCGCGCGCTGCGCAGCATCAACCCCTCGCCCTATATGTTCTATTACGACATGGGTGACCACTACGTCGTCGGTTCTTCGCCGGAAATATTGGTGCGGCTGGAAAACGACACCGTCACCGTGCGCCCCATCGCCGGCACCCGCCCGCGCGGCAAGACGCTTGAGCAGGATGCGGCGCTGGCTGAAGAGCTGTTGGCCGACCCGAAAGAACTGGCCGAGCATCTGATGCTGATCGATTTGGGGCGCAACGACATCGGCCGCGTGGCCGAACACGGCACGGTCAAACTCACCGACAAAATGGTGATCGAGCGCTACTCGCACGTGATGCACATCGTCTCCAACGTCGAGGCGAAACTGAAAACGGGCTTGAGCGCGATGGACGTGCTCAAGGCCACCTTCCCCGCCGGCACAGTGAGCGGCGCGGCCAAGGTGCGCGCGATGGAGATCATCGACGAACTGGAACCCTCCAAGCGCGGCATCTACGCCGGCGCGGTCGGCTATCTTGGTTTCAACGGCGACATGGATGTCGCCATCGCGCTGCGCACCGCCGTGGTGAAAGACCAGACGCTGTATGTGCAGGCCGGTGCCGGCATCGTCGCCGATTCCAATCCCGACAGCGAATGGACAGAAACGCAGAACAAGGCCCGCGCGGTGCTGCGCGCGGCGGAGATGGTGCTGGACGGACTGGACGCCCCGGCCCATCGTTAAGTGCTTCCCCGCGACCCTAGATTATGGTTCTTGACGCCATAGTGCAATCCTCCCATAATCCCCCCATGAAGCCTGATGCCGAACTGCTATATCGCGAGAAGCGATCCTACGCTGGCGGTATCATCGAAATGGTTGTGTGGCGAGTACCCGCTCCCATTCCACCCTCGGAGCATCCCTACAAATACCGGCTGGTGTATGTGCGGGACGGCAAACGATTGGTCGGTTACGACAACGAGCGCGGGAAAGGGGACCACAGACATTTAGGCACCGTTGAGGTGACTTACATTTTTGTGGATGAAACCAGACTGCTTGAAGATTTCTGGCAAGACGTGAAGGAGGCCGCAAAATGAAAACCGGCAACGCAGTACTGCACCTGACCGTGGGCGAACCGGTGGCAGCCAGTCTTGCCCGCGCGACTGCCGCCCTGAAAGCCGCCGCGCAAGGCAAGCGCGTCGCGCCGTACTGTGGCGTCGGCTTCGAAGACGTCGGCGGACTATTCGCCGTATTCACGCCCAAGCGCTGGGAACTGATCGGCGCGTTGCGCCAAGGCGGCGCGATGAGCGTCGCGGAACTCGCGCGCCGGCTCAAGCGCGATTACAAAAACGTGTATGGCGATTGCGAGCGCCTCATCGAATGGATGGCCATCGAAAAGAACGAAAACGGCCAGGTCTTCGCCCCCTACGACGAGATCGTGGTGGACATGAAATTGCCGGACAGGTGTGCCGCGTGATGACACGGCGACCGCAATGTCTGGCCGTCCGCCAGAAAATCTTCCGCAACAAGTATCAATAACCAAACCGACACTGACGATATGTTACTGATGATCGACAACTACGATTCCTTCACCTACAACCTGGTGCAGTATTTCGCCGAGCTCGGCGCTGACGTGCTGGTGAAGCGCAACGACGAGGTCACGGTGGAGCAGATCGGGAAGATGAATCCGCAGCATCTGGTGATATCCCCCGGCCCGTGCACACCGAACGAGGCGGGTATCTCGGTCGCCGCCATCAAACATTTCGCCGGCAAGATTCCGCTGCTCGGCGTGTGCCTCGGTCACCAGAGCATCGGTCAGGCTTTCGGCGGGCACATCATCCACGCCAAGACGCTGATGCACGGCAAGACCTCACTGATCCATCATCACGGCAACAGCGTGTTCACCGGCCTGCCCGACCCGTTCACCGCCACGCGCTATCATTCGCTGGTGATCGAGCGCGAGACGCTGCCGGATTGTCTGGAGATCACGGCGTGGACGGACGATGGCGAGATCATGGGCGTGCGCCACAAGACGCTGGCGGTGCACGGCGTGCAGTTTCATCCCGAGTCCATCCTGACCGAACACGGGCATGCGATGCTGAAGAATTTTCTGGAGGGAAAACCATGATCACCCCGCAGCAAGCTTTGATTCGTCTGATCGATCAGCGCGAGATTTTCTACGATGAGATGCTGTCGCTGATGCGCCAGATCATGCGCGGCGAAGTCACGCCAACCATGATCTCCGCGATCCTGGTCGGCCTGCGCGTAAAGAGAGAAACCATCGGCGAGATTTCCGCCGCCGCCTTTGTCATGCGCGAATTTGCCAGCAAGGTGCCGGTCACGCAGCGCGACCATCTGGTCGATACCTGCGGCACCGGCGGCGATGCGGCGCACACCTTCAACATCTCCACCGCCAGCGCCTTCGTCGCGGCGGCAGCGGGCGCGCGCGTGGCCAAGCACGGCGGGCGCTCGGTGTCCTCCACCTGCGGCTCGGCGGATGTGCTGGAAGCGCTCGGGGTGAATCTCAACCTCACACCGGAACAGGTCGGCCACAGCATCGACGAGATCGGCATCGGTTTCATGTTCGCGCCCAATTTCCACGGCGCGATGAAGTATGCCGCGCCGGTGCGGCGCGAGCTGGGCGTGCGCACGATTTTCAACATCCTCGGGCCGCTGACCAATCCGGCCGGGGCGGACAATCAGGTGCTCGGCGTATTCCATCCCGATCTGGTTGGCATCCAGGCGCGCGTGTTGCAACGCCTCGGCAGCACCCATGTGCTGGTGGTGAACGGCGGCGACGGGCTGGACGAGATCACCCTCAACGGTCCAACCTTCGTCGCTGAACTCAAGGACGGACAGGTGAACGAATACACCATCAAGCCGGAAGATTTCGGCTTGCACAGCACTTCCCTCGATGCCGTGCGCGTGACCGATACCGCCAGCGCCAAAGCCATGCTGCTCGGCGTGCTGCAAAACCGGGACGGGCCGGCGCGTGACATCGTGCAGCTCAACGCGGGCGCCGCCATCTACGCGGCCGGATTGAGCGACACCCTTGCCAGCGGCGTGACGCAAGCTGCGGAGACCATCGCCTCCGGCGCAGCAAAAAACAAGTTGGCACGACTGATCGAAGTGAGTAACACCAAATCCGCACAATGACAGGTTTCACTGCAAAGCATCCTCTGCGCACTGCACCATGGTTGCCGGGGGTGCTCGCGCTATTATTCCTGAGCGTCTGGCTGCTGCCTCCACAGCACGCTTTCGAAGGCATCTCTAAATATCAGAGCGTCCACCTGCCGCTCGAAACGCTTTCCATCGTCATCTCCATGCTGGTGTTCGGCGTGGCGTGGAACGCCTACAGCAAAGAGCGCGCGGGAAATATCGTCATCCTCGCCTGCGCCTCGCTGGCCGTCGGCCTTATTGATTTTGCACACATGCTGTCGTTCGCCGGAATGCCAGACTGGGTCACCCCGGCCGGCCCCGAGAAGGCCATCAATTTCTGGTTGGCGGCCCGCCTCATCTTCGCTGTCGCATTGTTGGCTGTCGCCCTGCGTCCATGGACATCGTTGCAACGACCGAACACGCGTTACGGCCTGCTTTTCGCCGCACTCACCACCAGCGCGCTAGTGTATTGGGTAGGGCTGTTCCACCAGGACAGTTTGCCACACACCTTTATCATCGGAGAAGGGCTAACCCCGCTGAAGGTCGCGGCCGAATATCTGATTGTCGCCATCCTCGCTATCGCAGCCGCATTTTTCTGGCGGCAGGCAAAACGCAGTACGACACCCGAAGTAACCGGGCTGTTCACTGCAGCCGCTATCACCCTTCTCAGCGAATTGAGTTTTACGCTGTATTCAGATGTGACCGATGCGTTCAACCTGCTCGGCCACATTTACAAGGTGTTCGCTTACGTCGTCATCTACCGCACCGTGTTCGTTGGCAGCGTAAAAGAACCGTTCCTGCGCGTGGTGAAAGCAGAAGACGCCTTGCGCCACGCCAATCGAGCCTTGAAGACACTAAGTGCAGGCAACAAGACCCTGATTCATGCGCGCGAGGAGCAGGCGTTGCTGGAAGCGATGTGCCATGCGGCCGTCGAGAAAGGCGGCTATCTGCTGGCTTGGGTGGGTTATGTGCAACAGGACGACGCCGGCTCCATCAAGCCGGTCGCCTGGCATGCCGCGCAGCCCGGCTACGTCGAAGCGCTGGTGTCGACCCGGCAGGATATCGCGCTGAAGAACGGGCCGTCGGGCGTCACCGTGCGCAGCGGTCAGGCCACAATCTGCCAGGACATAGCGACCGATCCGCTGTTTGAACCGTGGCGCGAGCTGGCACTGCAATACAGTTACCGCTCCAGCATCTCCATCCCGCTGCATGACAACGGCTCGGTATTCGCCACGCTGGCGCTGTATGCGGCCACAGCGGACGCCTTTACCGAAGACGAGATCGCCTTGCTGTCCGAGATGGGCGAGGATCTCTCCTTCGGCATCATGAGTCTGCGCATGCGCGGTGAGCGCGACAGTGCGCTGGCTAAACAACAGAGTTACCTGGATCAACTGCGGGATGGCCTGCAGGACACAGTGCAGGCCATCGCCGCCACGGTGGAGATGCGCGATCCCTATACCGCCGGTCACCAGCGCCGCGTGGCCGAACTGGCTGCCGCCATCGCCGGCGAGATGGACCTGCCGCACGAGCAGATCTACGCTATCCACCTCGCCGGCATCGTGCACGACTTGGGCAAAATTTCCATCCCGGCCGAGATCCTGAGCAAGCCGGCAAAACTGAACGGGATCGAATATTCCTTCATCAAGACCCACCCACAAAACGGCTACGACATTCTCAAGGACATCGATTTCCCGTGGCCGATCGCGCAGATGGTACTGCAACATCACGAACGCATGGACGGTAGCGGCTATCCGCAAGGACTGAGGGGCGATGCCATCCTGCTGGAGGCACGCATCCTCGCAGTGGCGGACGTAGTTGAAGCGATAGCGTCGCATCGTCCATACCGCGCAAGTCTGGGCATGGATGCCGCGCTGGAAGAGATCGACAGCAAGCGCGGCACACTTTACGATGCCGCCGTGGTAGATGCCGCACTGCGCTTGTTGCGCGAACGAAACTACAAGCTGTAAGCGATACCCATGGTTTCCGTCCAGCATCCCTTCCCGCCGCTTGCCGGCGCCGACAGCGCCGACAT
>CAZSIO010000056.1:0-6963 GCA_964606865.1 uncultured Sideroxydans sp. | reverse complement strand
TGGTGGGCGTGTTCCCGGGACACATGATCATGAATCAGGCCTTTACGGCGACATCAATGATCGGGGTCATTGCGCTGGCAGGAATTGTGGTGAGAAACTCCCTGCTGCTGATCGATTTCATCATCGAACATGAAGCACGTGGTCGCAGCGTAAAAGAAGCGGTGATCGAAGCGGGAGCGATCCGTTTCAGACCGATCTTGCTGACCGCGCTGGCGATCATTCTGGGTTCCGCCATCATGGTGACGGATCCGGTGTTCGGCGGACTGGCGGTGTCGCTTATTTTTGGGACATTCGCCTCCACCGCACTGACCCTGCTGGTGATTCCATTGCTTTACTTCATCTGGCGCCAGCGCAGCAAGCCAGCCTGAATTTTGCAGGCGGGTAAATGGGCTATCTGGGTTAAAATCTGCAAAAATTTTTAAGGAGTATCAAGCATGAACGCTGAACGCATCGTCCGTATCGTCGCCGGTTTTTTCATTTTGTTATCGCTCTCGCTGGGGGTGACCGCCAGTCCGCTGTTCGTCAGCGAATATTTTCTGTTGTTCACCGCCTTCGTCGGGCTGAATCTGTTGCAGAGCGGCTTCACGCAGATCTGCCCGCTCAATAGCATTCTTGCCAGGTTCGGCGTCAAAGGCAGTTGCTAAACCAACGCCTGCAGTTCGGTAGCGCCCACATCAGTCTGGCCCTGGTCGGCCTGATGTGGGTTTTGCCTTTTCTGTACCCGTACCACGCTTATCCCATCACCACTTTCTACCAGGAGTGGCTGACCGCGCTGCTCGGCGTGCTGGCGCTGCCCTTGCTCCTGACGACTCGTTTCTGGCAAGCGCCACAGGTGCCCGGCATCGTGTTGCTGCCAATCGGCATGATGATGTTATTGCTGCTGCAATTCATCGCCGGCCAGGTCGGGCACTTCGATCAGGTGTTGCTGCTCTCCCTGTATTTCCTGTTTGCCGCGCTGCTCATGCTGCTGGGGCAACACCTGCGTTCAGAACTGGGGTTGCCGCGGGTCGCGCTGGTGCTCGCCGCCTGTTTGCTGGTCGGTGCCGAACTGAACACGCTGGCGGGCATCCTGCAGCACTATCGCTGGCACACCTTTCTGGACGGTTTGATAACCGGCAAAGTATCGGCTGCGGTGTTCGGCAACATCGCGCAGCCCAACCACTATGCCAACTACATCGCCCTTGGCCTGTGTTCGCTCGGCCTGCTGCACACCCGATTCGGCTGGCGCGCGGGGCTGACGGCGCTATTGGCGACGCCCATGCTGTTCGTGCTGGTGTTGTCGGGTTCGCGCAGTGCCTGGCTCTATCTCAGCTGCATCCTGTTATTGGCCTGGCTGTGGCAGCGCCGCGACCGCGCGTTGCGTCCGCTGTTTGGCTATGCCGCCGCGCTGTGGCTGGGTTACCTGCTGATGCACGGGCTGGTGCAGTTGCCCTGGTTGCAGGGCGGCAGCGGCGGCAGCGTGACGGCTGCCGAGCGTCTGTTCGGTGAAGCCGCCAGCGGCAGCATCCGCCTCCATTTGTGGCGCGAGGCCGGACTCATTTTTGCGCAGTATCCGCTGTTCGGCGCCGGCTTCGGCCAGTTCGCCTGGCAGCACTTGCTGCTGGCTGCGGAATTGCACAATCCGGGCGTCAGTGGTCTTTACAACAATGCGCACAACATCGTCTTTCAATTGGCGGCGGAAACGGGTCTGGCGGGATTGGCCGTGCTGTTTGTCACCCTCGGACTGTGGGCGTGGCAGGCTTTTGTGCGGCGTGCGCAGTTCACCCCCGAACACTGGTGGGGCTATGCCGTTCTGGCCGTTCTCGCCATCCACAGTCTGCTCGAATACCCGTTGTGGTATGCCCATTTCATCGGTATCGCCGCCTTGCTGCTGGGCGTATTCGACGAGACCGGCCATCGCCTGGAGCTGCGCAGCACGGGACGTTTTTCGGTTGCGGCCATTCTTGTGTTGGGCGCGGCCTTGCTGTGGCAGGGGCTGCAAAGTTACCGCCATCTGGAAAATGCGTCGAGTGCGCGCCAGGCCGCCGCCTCCGGCATCGCAGCAGAAAAACGGGCACATGATGAACTGCTGGCATCGCTGGATTACCCGCTGTTCAGCTCGTATGCGCAGCTGTTCATTGCCGGCATGATGGATACCCTCACCCCCGTTCCCCCTCTCCCGGAGGGCGAGGGGTACGGTAAGCCCTCGCTACGCGAGATTCAGGTTAATGAGGAGAAGCTGGCGCAAAAACTCAGCCTGAACGGACATGCCCTGCGCTTCATTCCGACTGCCACATTGAGCTATCACCAGGCATGGTTATTGGCTTGGTCCGGGCAGCCACAGGCGGCGCGCAATCAACTGGAGCGATCCATCTGGGCTTATCCCGCCGAATACCCGCGGGCACACGACGAATTGACGCAACTCGCCACGCGCCAGCCCGAGCGCTTCCAGCCTCTGTTAGAATTCGCCACCCTGAAATACGAGGAGTACCGAAGTGCAGCAGTTCCTGCTCGATAACCTGTTAACCCTGTCCGTCACGTTCATCAGCGGCTATATGCTGTTCTGGAGTTATTTCGGCAACCGCATCCTCGGCGTCAAGGAAACCGACACCGTGCGCGCCATGCAGCTGATCAACCGCAACAACGCGCTGGTGCTCGACGTGCGCGAACAAGGCGAATATGACGGCGGCCACATCATCAACAGCCGTCTGATTCCTGCGCGCCAGGTCAAGGAACGCATCGGCGAACTGGAGAAATACCGCAACCGCCCCATCGTCGTGGTGTGCCGCAGCGGCAGCCGCGCCGTTCCCATCATCTCGTGGCTGGGCAAACAGGGATTCAAGGAAACCTATCTGCTGAACGGCGGCATCCTGGCGTGGCAGAAAGCCAACCTGCCGCTGGAGAAATGAGGAAACCATCGTGGCAAAGATCGTCATGTATTGCACCGCCGTCTGTCCTTACTGCATCAATGCCGAGCGCTTGCTGTTGCGCAAGGGCGTGACCGAAATCGAAAAGATCCGCGTCGATCTCGATCCGGAGCAGCGCCTCATCATGGAACAACGCAGCCAGCGCCGCACCGTGCCGCAAATCTTTATCGGTGACCGCCACATCGGGGGTTTCGACGACATGGTCGAACTCGATCAGGCCGGTGAACTGACGCCGCTCTTGAACCCTTAAATGCGAGAATCGCCTTTCTCGTTTGCCCTTTTTCCCGCTTGCGGGGGAAAGTTGGATAGGGGGAAACGGGCAGGGCGGATTTCATAATACAGGGCGGCTACTCGCCATGCCCGTTAACCAAAGGAAACAGAAATGACTGAAACTGCCGCACCCCAGGAACAAACCACCCCGCTGTTCAACATTGAAAAACTGTACGTGAAAGACCTGTCGCTGGAGATTCCCGGCGCGCCGGCCATCTTTCTGCAGCGCGAGAATCCGAAGATCGACCTGCAAATGCAAAGCAAGGCGACAGCGGTGGAAGAAGGCGTATTCGAAGTCGAGGTGATGGTCACCGTGACCGCCAAGTTGGGGGAAAAGGACCAGGTGATGTTCCTGATCGAAGCCAAACAGGCGGGGATATTCCAGGTGCGCAACCTGCCGCCGCAGGAAATGGAAACCGTGCTCGCCGTGGTTTGCCCAAACATTCTTTACCCGTATCTGCGCGAAGTGGTGTCGGACCTCGCGGTGCGCGGCGGCTTTGCGCCGGTGCTGCTCAACCCCATCAACTTCGACGCCATCTACCAGCAGCAGAAGCAGCAGGCACAGGCGCAAGCCGAGGCGGCTGCGGTCAAACACTGATGGTCATGGCAAGTGTGCCAACATGATGATAAAACTTGCCATGACCTTTCCCTCACCCCCGTCCCCCCTCTCCCCGAGGGCGAGGGGTACGGCATGCCCTCGCTACGCGAGTGCCACGTTGATGCTGCGCTGCGCGCTCCTGTTGTGCGGTCTGCTGGCCGGGACGGCGGCGGTCGCTGCGGAGTTCGTCTCGGTCGTTGAGCCGGCCATCCTGTACGACGCCAATTCGCTCAAGGCGAAAAAGCTGTATGTCGCCACGCGCTATCTGCCGCTGCAACAACTGGTGGTGCTGGCGGGCTGGGTCAAGGCGCGCGACTCCACCGGCAAAGTGTTCTGGATCGAAAAACGCAATTTGAGCAGCAAACGCTATGTCGTGGTCACCGCACGCGCCACCATTGCCCGCCAGAGCTGGAGCAGCAGCGCAACCATCGCGTTTCGCGCGGAGCGACAAGTTGGCTTGGAATGGCTGGGCAACGTTGGAAGCTGGGTCAAAGTGCGCCACCGCGATGGCTCGACCGGCTTCATCAAAAATACCGATGTCTGGGGCGAATAAGCGATGAGAATTGTCGTATTGGGAGCGGGCGCATGGGGCACAGCGTTGGCAATCAGCCTCGCCGGCCAGCATGATGTCACCCTGTGGGCGCGTGATCCGGCGCAGGCCGCAGCGATGCAGGAGGCGCGGCGCAACCGGCGTTATCTGTCTGACGTGGCTTTCCCCGATAACCTGGCGGTCAGCGCCGATCTGCAAGGGGCGCTCAAGGTTGCCGAGTTGCTGATCGTGGCCGTTCCGGTGTCCGGTTTGCGCGCGACGTTGCAGGAGATTGCCGGGCACTTCCCCCTATCCAACTTTCCCCCGGCGATACCCTCTCCTCAATCCTCTCCCGCAAGCGGGCGAGGAAGCAAACGAGAAAGGCAATCCTCAATTTCTGCGGGAGAAAGGTCAAACGGGGACGGCATTGTTGAATTCCCCGGCGTGATCTGGCTGTGCAAGGGATTTGAAACCGAGACCTCGCTTCTGCCGCACCAGATCGTGCGCGAGATCCTGCCTGCCGCCTTTCCCTGCGGCGCGTTAAGCGGTCCCAGCTTCGCGCAGGAAGTCGCGCGCGGCTTGCCCACCGCGCTGACCCTTGCTTCCGCCGATGCCGGTTTTGCGCAGCAGATGGCGCACGCCCTGCACCATTCCCGCTTGCGTATCTATTCCTGCACCGATGTGGTCGGGGTCGAGATCGGCGGCGCGATCAAGAACGTGCTGGCCATCGCGGCCGGCATCAGCGACGGCATGCAGATGGGAATGAACGCGCGCGCGGCGCTGCTCACGCGCGGCCTGGTCGAAATGTCGCGGTTGGGGCTGAAGCTGGGCGCGCGCGCTGAAACCCTGGGCGGCCTGTCCGGCGTGGGCGATCTCATTCTCACCTGCACCGGCGACCTCTCGCGCAATCGCCAGGTCGGCATGCTGCTGGCGCGGCATCAATCGCTGCCCAACATTTTGAGGGAATTGGGGCACGTGGCGGAGGGGGTCTATACCGCGCGCGAAGTGCAAGGCATCGCCGCGCGGTATCAGGTTGAAATGCCGATCTGCGCGGCTGTCTATCGCGTGTTATACGAACAGCTTCCTGCGGACAAGGCGGTCGAGCAACTGTTGAGCCGTGCACCGGGCGAAGAATTCTCGGGCGGTTAAAAATGTTTTGTGGGTCGGGTTTTAACCCGACAATTAACTTCAAAAAAAGCGTCGGGTTAAAACCCGACCCACACCTGCACACTCCCCGCAAATCCGCACTGCCGCCACGCCTCAAACACCACCACGGCCACTGTGTTGGACAGGTTCAGACTGCGATTGTCCGGCAGCATGGGCAGGCGCAGGCGCTGTTCCGGTGCCAATGCGGCCAATATTTCGACCGGCAGGCCGCGGCTTTCCGGGCCGAACAGGAACGCATCGCCGGGCTGGAAGGCGGCCGTGTGGAAAGGGTGTGACCCTTTGGTGGTCAGCGCGAAGAGGCGGGGATGGTGCAGCGCCTCCAGACATTGCGCCAGACTGTCATGCACCTGTAGCGTGGCGTACTCGTGATAATCCAGACCGGCGCGGCGCAGCTGTTTGTCTTCCAGCGCGAAACCCAAGGGACGAATCAGGTGCAGATGCGCGCCGGTGTTGGCGCACAAGCGGATGACGTTGCCGGTATTGGGCGGAATCTCGGGCTCGAAAAGAATGACATTGAACATGTGAAAAGTCGTGAAAGGTCTTGTCAGATATAGGGAAAACGGCTAACTTCCGCACCCGATTGGTAGCAGTCTCGAAAAAATCTTCAGGGGGAATTATGGCGCGTCCGGAAAAAGTTCGCCTCGGCGACTTGCTGGTACAGCAAAAACTCATCTCGCTCGAACAGTTGCAATTTGTGCTGGAGCAACAAAAGCGTAGCGGGCGCAAACTCGGGCGCGTGCTGGTGGACAACGGTTTCATCACCGAAGACCAGATCTCCGAGACGCTGGCCAAGCAGCTCAACATCCCCTACATCAATCTCAAGTACTACAACCCCAATCTGGAGGTCGTGCGCAGTCTGCCCGAGAATCAGGCGCGGCGATTCCGCGCGCTGGCGCTGGAAGAGCGCAATGGCGCGATTCTGGTCGGGATGACCGACCCGACCGATCTGTTCGCCTTCGACGAGATCGCGCGCATCCTCAAACGCGATATCGACGTGGCGGTGGTCACCGAGGGCCAGTTGCTCGAGACCATCGACCGCGTGTATCGCCGCACCGACGAAATCAGCGGACTGGCGCGCGAGGTCTCGGAAGACTTGGGTGAGGGCTATATCGACTTCGGCGCGCTGTCCGACACGGTCGGTACCGAAGAAGCGCCGGTGGTCAAGCTGTTGCAGACCATGTTCGAGGATGCGGTGCAGATCGGCGCCTCCGACGTGCACATCGAGCCGCAGGAAACGCGTTTGCAAATCCGCTTCCGGATCGATGGCGCCCTACATTTGCAAACCGAAGCAGACAGCAAGATCGCGGGTTCGATCGCGTTGCGCCTGAAGCTGATGTCCGGCCTGGATATTTCCGAAAAACGCCTGCCACAGGATGGCCGTTTCAACATCCGCGTGCGCGAACAGGCGATTGACGTGCGGATTTCCACCATGCCCACCCAATACGGCGAATCGGTGGTGATGCGTCTGCTCAACCAGAGCGGCAGTTTCCTCA
>CAZSIO010000055.1:0-7064 GCA_964606865.1 uncultured Sideroxydans sp. | reverse complement strand
CGGCCGCCTTGTAGGCGGCGATGCCGCCGGTGATGCCGAGCACGATGCGTTTGGAAAGTTTCATGGCGTGCATCTTAACAAGAAAGATCAGGATTGGCAGTGCGGGCAATAGAAGCTGGCGCGCTGTCCCTGCACGATGCGTTTGATCGGCGTGCCGCAGCGGCGGCACGGTTCGCCCGTTCTGCCATAGACGAAATAATGCTGCTGGAAGTAGCCGCTGGAACCGTCGCTGTGCACGAAGTCGCGCAGGGTGCTGCCGCCCAGCTCGATCGCTTCGCCCAGCACTTCCCGAATCGCCTGCACCAGCGCTGCGCTGCGCGGCCGCGTCAATTGATGGGCAACCCGTTGCGGGCGGATGCCGGCGCGGAACAGGGATTCGTTGGCGTAGATGTTGCCCACGCCGACCACCAGATGATTGTCCATCAGCGCCTGCTTGATCGCCGTGTTGCGCGAGCGGGTGGCGCGATACAGATAGGCCGCATCGAATTCTTGCCCGAGGGGTTCCGGCCCCAGGTTCGCCAGCAAGGGATGGCCGGACCCGTCACCTTCATGCCATAACACGGCGCCGAAGCGGCGCGGATCGCGCAGGCGCAGCAACTGTCCGTCGTCCAGCAAGAGGTCGAAGTGATCGTGCTTCTGCGGCGGCGTGCCGTGCGCCAGGATGCGCAGGCTCCCGCTCATGCCCAAGTGGAGAATCAGCGTGCCCCGATCGAACGCGATGAGCAGGTATTTGGCGCGCCGCCGCACGCCGCGGATGGCCTGTCCGTGCAGCAGTTTTGGCAGCGCGGGCGGAATCGGCCAGCGCAAGTTGGCGTTGCGGATGATGACGTTGCTGACGCACTGCTGTTGCAGGTGCGGGCGGATGCCGCGCAGGGTGATTTCGACTTCGGGCAGTTCAGGCACGACGCCGCCACCACAGCCAGCCGCCTGCCGCGATGAGCAACAAGGGGAGCAGGATCAGGAGAGCAATGCTCAAGGCCGTGAGTTGGTGCCGGCTCAAGACGAGTTTGCCGTCCAGCGCGGTCGGCGGGATGATGCTGATGAGGCGTTCTTCCCCGGCCAGCCAGTTCAGCATGTTGACGCCGAGGTCGAGGTTGCCACCGTTGCCGGAATAGGCGTTGGCGAGGAATGAGCCGCTGCCGACCACCACGATGCGTTGCTCGTGTTCTCCTGTTTGCCGTTGCAGGCTGAGTGCCAGCGTGACCGGGCCGGCAATGTCGCGCCGCGGATCGAAGCGGGCGCTGCGTTGCGGACTGATCCAGCCGTTGAGCGCGCCTTCGACCAGAATGTGCCGCTCCCACGGCGAATCGACTTCCATGTCCAGCGCGCGTGCATAAGGGAACACGGTGATCAGATCGAAATCGCGGGTGACCGGATGCGGCGGGTAGCCGGTGCCCAGTGCCCAGTCGCGCGGGGCATTCATTTCCTGCGCGGCCGGGTCGATCACCATACCCGGCGTCAGGACGAGTCCCAGTGTTTCGGCCAGCGCATCGAGTCCGCGCAGCGGCTCCGCATCCAGCAGCCACAGCAGGTTGCCGCCGCGTTCGATATGGCGCAGCAATTTGGCCGTTTCACCGGGGAACAGTTTTGTTTGCGGCTGGGTGATGACCAGCACGCCGACGTTGTCCGGCACTTCCGGCGCGATGGCCAGATTGAGCGGTGCGAGGTGGTAGCCGTTCTGTTCCAGCCGTTTACCAAACTCGCCCAGGTCGTGATTGGCGGCGCCGTCGAGCTTGCGCTCGCCGTGGCCGCTGACGTACATCAGCAACTGTGCCTTGCCGCGCGCCAGGCGGAGCAGGGCGCTGGTCAGGGTCTGCTCGTTGAGCGTGGTGAGGTGTTCGCGCCGGCCACCGAATTCCACCACCAGCTCGCCGTTGCCGCGGATACCGGATTGGCGCGTCGCTTCCGGTTGCTTGACCGGATCGATGAAGACGAGGCGGGTATCCGGCTTGTAGCGCTGATACAGCGCGATGAATTCGCTGACCAGTTTGCGCACATCGCCCTGTTGTGCGTCCAGGCCGGTGGCATACACGGTGATGGTCAGCGGTCCCTCCAGTTGCGCCAGCACCTGCGCACTGGCTGGGGACAGGCTGTTCAGCGCATTGCGGGTCGCATCCCACTGCGCCGGGAAGCGCGCGGCGAGCTGGTAGAGACCGCCGGCCGCCGCCAGCAGCAAAAGCAGTGCGGTGATGGATTGCAGGCGGCGCATCAACGTCCTTCCTGTTCACGCCGCAGATGGCGGATGGCCAGCAGCAGGAAGATGGCGATGAACAGCGCGAAATAACAGAGGTCGGCGCTGCTGACAAGACCGACGTTCAGGTTCTGGAAATGCAGATTGGGGGACAGCACACGCAGCACGCCGCTGCCGAGTTCCAGCAGCCACAAGCCGAACGAGACGGCGAGCGCGCCGAAGGCGGCGACGATGGGTTGCGGCGTGATGGCCGAGCAATACAAGCCCAGTGCCGCGTAGCTGGCGGCCAGCAGCCATACGCCGAGCAGGTTGCTCGCGATCAGGCCGAGGTCGGCGGGCGTGCCCAGCAACAGCGTCAACATCATCAGTCCGCCGGCGGCGATGATGAGCGAGAGCAAACCGAGCAAACCCAGAAATTTTCCCAGCACGATGCGGGTGACCGAGATCGGCGCGCTGGCCAGCAACAGCCAGGTCTGGTTGCGCCGCTCCTCGGCGATCAGGCGCATGCTGAACAGCGGGGTCAGCATCATCAGCAACAGCGCCAGCGCGCCGGCCAGCGGCGCGGCGATGCTGATGGTGGCGCCGGGCGCGCTGTCGGTTTGTGCCAGTTGCGCCTGCACTTGCAGATAGTCGTCCATGCGCGCCAGCAGAAACCAGGCGAGGATGAATTGCAGCAGCGCCAGCATCCACCAGGTGGAGGGCGCGGCGAACAGGCTGTGCAATTCCTTGCGGGCGAGGGTGAGGATCATGGTGGTGTTTCCTCCTGTGTCCGGTCTGCGGTGAGCTGCAGAAAGCCGGATTCGATATCGCTGTGCTGGCGCAGATCGTCGATGCTGCCGTCGAAGATCAGTTTGCCCTGGCGCAGGATCACGGCGCGGTCGCACACCTGTTCCACTTCATGCAGCAGGTGGGTGGACAGGATCACACTGCTGCTGTCGCCCAGTGTGCGGATGAGCTCGCGGATCTCGCGGATCTGCGCCGGATCGAGACCGACCGTCGGCTCGTCCAGGATCACCACGGCAGGCTGGTGGATGATCGCCTGGGCGATGCCGACGCGCTGCTGGAAACCCTTGGACAGCGTGCCGATGAGCCGGTGTCCGCATTCGAGCAGGCCGCAGCGCTGCTTGGCCCGTTGCAGGTGTTCGGCCAGGCGGGCGGGGGCGACGCGGTGCAGGCGGGCGGCAAAGCGCAGGTAATCGTCCACGCGCATGTCGCGGTAGAGCGGCGGATGTTCCGGCAGATAACCGAGGCAGGATTTGGCCAGGTCCGGGCGTTGTGCCAGATCGAAGTCGCAGACCTCGATCACGCCCGCGCCGGGGGCCAATGCACCCGCCAGCATTTGCAGCGTGGTGCTCTTGCCGGCGCCGTTGTGCCCGAGCAGTCCCAGCACTTCGCCGCGCCGCAACACGAACGACACATCGTTCACCACGCACTGTCTGCCGTGGAAACGGGTGAGGTGTTGGGCCGAAAGGGTGACCGGGGAAGTCATGGCGGGGTGAAAGCGTTGGTTTTGAGTTGTGCTGAATATAACCTAAACTGTCCGCCCGCATCAAAATGCCGGACAAACATGAAATCCACTCTTTTCTCTGTGCTGTTATTTTCACTGCTGGCCGCCTGCGCCCACGCGCCGCAAGCGCCGAATACTTCCCCGGTTGCTGTCGATGACCCGGCGCTGACCGTGCCGCCGCCGGTGTTGCCGGATGTCGCGTTGACGGATCGGCTGTTGTACGAATTCCTGCTGGGTGATTTCGCCGCCCAGCGCGGCAGGCCGGAACTGGCCGCCCAGGTTTATCTCGATCTGGCCCGTGCCACCCGTGATCCGCGCGTGGCGCGCCGTGCCGCGCAACTGACTTTTGAAGCGCACCAGTACGATCAGTCGCTGGAGGCGTTTCGCCTGTGGCAGCAACTGGAACCCGCCTCGCCGCTGGCGAAGCAGATGCTGGTCTCGTTGCTGGTTTCCGGTGGCAAGCTGGCTGAGGCGCGTCCGCATGTGACAGAACTGCTGGCATCCGACCCGCAGGGTGCGGGACGCTCATTCATCAACCTGTACGGCTTGCTGGCGCGGGTGCCGGACAAGGCGGCGGCGCTTGCCTGGTTGGTCGAGGTGGCGCAGCCCTACCCGCAAGTGGCCGAGGCGCATTGGGCACTGGCACAGACGGCTGCGGCGGCGAATCAACTTGAGCAGGCACTGGCGGAAGCGCAACGGGCGACTGCCTTGCGCCCGGAGTGGGATCTGGCCGTCATGCTGCAAGCACAATTGACCCAGCGCACCCAGCCGGAACAGGCCGCAACCTTGCTGGCACGTCATCTTGCCAAGTATCCCGAGCAGCAGAACGTGCGCCTGTTCCATGCGCGCATGCTGCTGGAGCAGAAGCAATATATCCCCGCGCGCGAGGAGTTTGCCACGTTGTTGCAGCAACGCCCCGGCAATGCGGAGATCGCGTTCGCCATCGCCATGATCTCGCTGCAACTGGGCGAACTGGAGCGTGCCGAGCAGGAACTGCGCGCGGCGCTGGCCGGCACCAGCGGCAGGAAAGACGAGGACACGCTGCATTTCTACCTCGGCCAATTGAACGAGGCGAAGCAGGATGAAGCGGCTGCCTTGACGCACTATCGCCAGATCAAAGGGGGTGAGCGGCACTACGATGCCCAACTACGGGTGGCCTATTTGCTGAATAAGCAGGGACAGGTGACGCAAGCGCGCGAAGTGCTGCAACAAGTTCAGCCGGGCAACGATGCGCAGCGCGTGCAACTGCTGTTGATCGAAGCGCAGTTCCTGCGCGATGCCGCGCAGTATGCGGAAAGTTTCAAGGTGCTGACCCGGGGCCTGGCCAAGTTCCCGGATCAAGCTGATTTGCTGTATCAGGCAGCGCTGGTCGCCGACAAGCTGAAGCAATACGACACCTTCGAGCAATTGATCCGCAAGCTGATCAAGATCGAGCCGAACAATGCGCATGCCTACAACGCGCTCGGCTACGGCTGGCTGGAACGCAACGTGCGTATCGCGGAGGCGATGGAGCTGGTGCAGAAAGCCTATGCGCTGATGCCGGACGATGCGGCCATTCTGGACAGTGTGGGCTGGGGCTATTTCCGTCTGAATGATCTGGAGCAGAGCACCGCATTCCTGCGCCGTGCCTTCGCCGCCAATCCCGATCCGGAGATCGCCGCCCATCTGGGCGAGGTGCTGTGGGTCAAGGGCGAGCGCAAGGAGGCGGAAACACTCTGGCGCACCAGCGCGGCCGCCCATCCCGATAATGCGGTATTGCAGGCCGTGATCCGCAAATTCCTGCCGTGATGCGCGCAGCCCTCCTTGCCATGCTCTGGCTGGCGGCGTGCAGCACGACGCCGGTCATGCTGCAACGCGCGCCCGGAGCAGATGCGCCGTTCGCATTCAACGGGCGCATCGCCATCCGCCAGGAGGCGCAGCGGGAAAGCGCCGGTGTGCGCTGGGTGCAGCGGGACGGCACGGACGAGATCCTGTTGTTGGCGCCGCTCGGGCAGACCGTCGCGCGCATCGTGCGCAGCGCAGAGCAGGTGACGCTGGAGGCGGATGGCAAAAGCTATGTCGCGCAGGATGCCGAAACGCTGATGCAGCAAGTGCTGGGCTGGCGCCTGCCGCTGTCCGGCCTGCGCTACTGGGTGATGGCGCTGCCGTCGCCGGCGGGCGAATCCCGCATCGAGCGGGATGCCGGCGGGCAAGTGAGTCTGTTGCAGCAGCAGGGTTGGACCATCCGCTACGACCGTTATGCGGCTGCCGGCGCGGAGGCGCTGCCGCTGCGGCTGAACTTGCAGCGGGAGGGAGTGGAGGTGCGGCTGGTGATCGACGCATGGGAGGCGCAGTGAACACGCTCACCTGTCCCGCGCCGGCGAAGCTGAATCTGTTCCTGCACGTGGTAGGGCGCCGCGCCGATGGCTACCATCTGTTGCAGACCTTGTTCCGCTTCATCGACCTGAACGACACGCTGCACTTCACGCTGCGCGCAGACGGTCAAGTGCGCCGCCTCAATGCGCTGGACGGGGTGGCGGACGAAGACGACCTGTGCGTGCGCGCCGCGCGCCTGTTGCAGCACGAGACAGGCTGCACGCTGGGGGTGGATATCGCGCTGGAGAAGCGCATTCCGATGGGCGGCGGACTCGGCGGCGGCAGTTCGGATGCGGCGACCACCCTGCTGGCGCTGAACCGTCTGTGGCAGCTTGATCTGCCGCGCGCGCGCCTGATGCAGTTCGGCCTGACGTTGGGTGCGGATGTGCCGGTTTTTGTGTTTGGCGATAACGCTTTTGCCGAAGGGGTGGGCGAGCAGCTGCAGCTATATGCACTGCCGGATGCCTGGTATGTGGTGCTGTGCCCGCCGGTGCAAGTGCCCACGGTGCAGATTTTCAGCCATCCCGAATTGACACGAAATACGATTTCGATGACAATGCGCGCCCTTCCGAAGGGGCAGGATTTTCGGGCGGGGCGGATACCGGGTCTGCACAACGATTTGCAGGCCGTGGCATGCAAGCTGTATCCGGCAGTGGCGGAACATCTGGCGTGGCTGGCGCAGTTTGCGCCGGCACTGATGAGCGGCTCCGGTGCTTGCGTGTTTGCCGAGTTCGCCACGCAAGCCGAAGCCGACGCGGTATGGCGGCAGTTGCCCGAGACCATGCGCGGATTCGTTGCGCGGGGCTTGCAGCAGCATCCGCTGAAAGATTTTGCAACAAAAGCGGTTTAGAACGTAGCGAGCGCAGTCAGTTTGGATGCGCACGGAGCGGAGGAACCGGAATGTACTGGTAGTACATGAGGATTCCGAGCACCGCGCAAGTCCAAAATGGCAAGCGCAGTAGTTCTAAACCGCTTTTGAGAGTTCTTGGGGAGTCGCCAAGTGGTAAGGCA
>CAZSIO010000054.1:0-7177 GCA_964606865.1 uncultured Sideroxydans sp. | reverse complement strand
TGCAGATCTTGCCAGCGCCGATAACGGCACCGCTGATCGCCTGGCCGTTGTTGGCAGCCACGCTGTCCTCCATTTCGCCCGCCGTGCCGTTCCAGCTTGCCTCATCCATGCGCCATTCGCCCACTATATGTGCCGCACAGGCATGGGTCGAGTTGTAGATCACACTCACGTCCGCCAGCGTGAGTTCTCCGTCGTAAACGCCGACCTCGTCGATCTTGCCCGAAAAGCGATAGCTGCTATTTGCCAGCCAGCCGCCTACGCGCAGGGTGGAATTGACATAGGCGTTGCTATTGGCGGGCGCCCCCTGGCGCTGCGTCAGGGCGCGCAGACTGCCGTCGATATAGAGCTTGTTGGCAGATATGTTGCCGTTGTTGAAAATCGCCACCACGTGGTGCCAGCCGTTTGCCAGGCCGGCCGAACCGGTGCCAAAGACGTCTCCCTGGGCCGTGTTGAAGCCGAAGTTGGCTCCAACGATCCAAAGGTCATGCAGATTCCAGCCGATGGGCATGACGCTGTTGGTGCCGTCCCAGAACATCCAGAACGCCACGCTGGTCTTGGCGCCCGCCGTTGTGTTGGCATTTACCGGGAGAGTGAGCGCGCCACCGTTGTTTGCCGGGCCGGGGAATCCGCCATAACCGCAGGTGCCGGGGCTGCCTGTCAGTGCCGGTGTGATATTGGCTGGCGCGGGCAGCGGGCTGCCGATGGTCGTGCCGTGCCGGTTGTTGCCGCTGCTGTCCTTGATTTCGCCGGAGGTACCGCCCCAGCTCGACTCTTCCAAGTGGTATAGCGCCCGTGGTTGTGGTGGTACGGGGCAACTGCGCACGCTGCCGTCCCAGTTGTTTGCGGCAGCCTCGTTGGCATAGCCGGTGGCAATTTCGGCGGCGGAGAGCGCGCCGCTGAATATTTTGACCTCGTCCAATTGCCCGCCAAAGCCCGGATACCACGGATCCTTCCCTAAATAGAGCGGCCCGGTATTCGAGATGGACGTTCCTGCCAGAGCCGCCTGACTATCCAGAACACCGTTGAAATAGAGCTTGAGTGATGATCCGCTCTTCACATAGGTGACGTGCGTCCAGGTATTGAGCGCTAGGGGAGCCGCACTGGCATTGATGCCTTCGTTCCAGTTGGACGTCGTGCTGATGCGACTGTGCATCTGATCACTGGACGGAGACATCCACATGGCAAAGGTTCTGTCGGTGTTGGCATTCCCTTTATGGATCAGACTGCGCCATGCGCCGGTGAACGGGTTGGTGTGGCGCACCCAGTAGGTGACGGAGAAATCGCTGCCGGTCTTGCCGACCTCGAGGGCTGGCGTGTTATTGATCAACGCGTAACTATTGGCCGGCGCAAAATTTCCGCCGTTGCAGATCTTGCCAGCGCCGATAACGGCACCGCTGATCGCCTGGCCGTTGTTGGCGGCTACGCCGTCGATGATCTCGCCCGCAGTGCCGTTCCAGAACATCTCATCCATGCGCCAGTCGGCAACCAGCGTCGCTGCGGAAGCGCTGAATGCCGTGAATGCCCAGAACAACATCAGGCAGCAGCATCTTTTCAAGTAACTCATTTGGAACTCCATCCCATTTTTATTGACGGGCATTTTCAGACCTTTCCCTGATATCGGCAAGCCGGGAAGGGTTTTTCCGTCAAGTGGTCGTGTTCGACCGATGAGCGGGTGGGTCACAGGTGACCATCGTCCTGGTCGTGTCCGTGTTTCCTGTAAAGCCAGGACATGACGCTGATCAGTAGCATGCCAAACACGAAAATGATGACGTAGATTGACCAGTCGAGTTTGACCATCAGGGCGTACAACGCCAGCATCAGGAAGATGCTGATGTTCTCGTTGAAATTCTGCACCGCGATGGAGCGACCCGCGCCCATCAGCAGGTGGCCGCGATGCTGCAACAGGGCATTCATCGGCACCACGAAGAAGCCGGCCATGATGCCGATGCCGATCAGGAGCAGGATGGCGACCAGCGGACTTTTGACCAGCATCATCGCCAGCACCAGAACCCCCATGCCGATCCCCATTGGGATGACTTTCACCGCATGCTCCAGCTTGACGAAGCGCGCAGCAAGGATGGAGCCGATGGCGATGCCGACCGCGACCCAGGCCGTGAGCTTGGCGGCTGTGCCGATGTCGTAATGCAGGACGACAGCGGCCCAGGCCAGCACCAGCAGGCGCAACGTCGCGCCCGCGCCCCAGAACAGGGTCGTCACCGCCAGTGAGACCTGGCCTAGCGGGTCTTTCCACAACAGCGTGAAGCAGTGCCAGAAATCCCGCAACAGGAACAGCGGGCTGCGCGAGAACGGCTTGTGTTCGATTGCCACTCGAGGGATATACAGGTTGAACAGTGCCGCCACCAGATAAATCAGGAAGACGATGAAGATGGCCAGCTCCGGGGGGCTGACCATGGCGGGAACGTGCAGGGCATGCATGATCGTGTGTGCGGTGCTTGATGTGACCAACATGCCGCCGATCACGGCCCCCAGGATGATGGCGGCCACAGTCAGGCCTTCCATCCAGCTATTCGCCCACACCAGCCTGTCGTGCGGCAGATACTCGGTGAGGATGCCGTACTTGGCGGGTGAATAGGAGGCCGCACCGAAACCGACCAGGCCATAGGCGAGCAGGGGGTTGATGCCGACCAGCATCGCCAGACAGCCCATCATCTTGATCGCGTTGCTGATCAGCATCACGCGACCCTTGGGTAGCGAGTCGGCGAAGGCGCCGACGAAGGGGGCGAGCAGGATAAAAGACACGATGAATGCCTGTTGCAGCACCGGCGTGTGCCAACTTGGAGCGTGTACTTGTTTGAGAAGAGCAATCGCGGCGAACAGCAGGGCATTGTCGGCGAGCGCGCTGAAAAACTGCGCCGCGAGGATGATGTAAAAGCCGCGTTTCACGTTTTGATTGTTTGAAATATCCGGATGGGCGGGGTTTTATAACATGAAATATCCGTTGCGTTAATTAAATTGTCGTTGCAGCCGAATTCATTTTCAAAACGCACTGCGGGTGCGGCCTGCTATCATTCACGGCACTTTTGCGGGCAACCCTTTTCCCTTATGTCTCGTCCGATTCAGGCACACATCGACCTTTCCGCGCTGGCGCACAATCTGCGCGTCGCGCGCCGCGCCACGACGGCGCGGGTGCTGGCGGTGATCAAGGCGAACGCCTATGGCCACGGCCTGCTCCAGGCGGCGGAAGCCTTGCGCGAGGCCGACGGCTACGCCTTGCTCGATGTGCGCGATGCAGTGCGCTTGCGCGAGGCAGGATTTCGCCAGCCCATCCTGTTGCTGGAGGGGTTCTTCTCCCGCGACGAGTTGCCGCTGGTCGCCGAATACGAATTGAGCTGCGTCATTCACAGTGCGCGCCAATTGGACTGGCTGGACGCCTACCCGCGCCCACACGGTCTGTCGGTCTGGCTCAAGCTCAACAGCGGCATGAACCGGCTCGGTTTTCCCCCCGCCGAATATCCCGCTGTGCTGGAGAAACTGAAAGCGCATCGCGCGGTGCACGAGGTCACGTTGATGACTCATTTCGCCCAAGCAGATGAAGCAGCGGGTATCGCGCAACAACAGGCCCTGTTCGAACAAGTGGCCGCGCCTTACCGCTTGCCGCGCTCGCTCGCCAATTCCGCCGCCCTGTTGCGTCATCCGCAGGCGCACGGCGACTGGGTGCGTCCCGGCATCATGCTCTACGGCAGTTCGCCGTTTGACGATACCAGCGCGCAGCAACTGGGCTTGCGCCCGGTGATGACCTTGAGCAGCGAGATCATCTCGATCCAGAACCTGAAAGCGGGCGAGACGGTCGGCTACGGCGCAATCTTCCGTGCCGCGCATCCGATGCGCGTTGGCACCGTGGCCTGCGGCTATGCCGACGGCTATCCGCGCCATGCGCCGACCGGCACGCCCATTCTGGTCGATGGGCAGCGCACGCGCACGCTGGGCCGGGTGTCGATGGACATGCTGGCGGTGGACTTGAGCGAGCTGTCCGATGTAAAAATCGGCAGTCGTGTGGTGTTGTGGGGCGAGGGGATACCGGTAGATGAGGTGGCGCGCGCCGCCGGCACCATCAGCTACGAATTGCTGTGCGCGCTCGCGCCGCGCGTGCCGGTTTCTTCCTGAAATCAGGCCGCGCAGACGCGGGTCGGGCTTTAACCCGACAGATTTTTCATGAATTGTTGTCGGGTTGAAACCCGACCTGCCCTTCGAGCAAACCACGCGCGACCACGCGCATTTTTTCCGGTGAAGCATCGCTTAACGCGATCGGTCTTGCCTTGGGCAGTTCGGCAAAGTGATTCGCTTGCGAGCGCAGATAGCCCGGGTCGTAATGCAGCGCCAGCAATTCGTCCACCAGCGTGTGAAATGCACCGTCCCGGATCAGTCCTTCCCAGTGTTGCAGGCGCTTCGTGCCGTGGAAAGTATGCAGCGCCTGCAGGCGTTCGATCAGTATGTCGGGCGCATCGAGGAAGTGCCGATACTCTTCCAGCAACAGCGCGATACGCGCCTCGCGCGCGGTGTCGAGCAACACGCACGCGCTGTGATGCATCGCGTTCACCAGCGCGGGCGGCAGGCCGATGCGGCCGATGCGGTTGCTTTCCGCCTCGACGAAGACCGGGCGCGCCGGGTTGAATCCGCGCAGGGTTTGCCACAGGCAGGTGTCGAACCAGCGCTGCGACGGTTGCGCCCCGTCCCATTGGCCCAGCACCGAGCCGCGATGCCGCGCCAGGGTTTCCAGATCAAGTACCTGCACCCCCTCCGACGCCAAGGCATCCAGCAAACGGGTCTTGCCGCTGCCGGTGGCGCCGCAAATCACGCGAAAGATCAGCGTGGCGGGCAGTTGCTCAAGTTGTGCCAGCACCTCGTGCCGATAGGTCTTGTAGCCGCCTTCCAGCTTGTGCGCCGCCCAGCCGATCTGCGCGAGGATGATGCTCATCGCGCCGCTGCGCTGGCCGCCGCGCCAGCAGTAGATCAGCGGTTTCCAGGATTTCGGATGGTCGCGGAAACACGTCTCGAGATGATGGGCGATGTTCTTCGCCACCAGCGCCGCGCCGACCTTGCGCGCTTCGAACGGCGATACCTGTTTGTATAATGTGCCGACCGTGACGCGCTCTTCATCCGACAGCACCGGACAGTTGATCGCGCCGGGAATATGGTCGTCGGCGAACTCGGCGGGCGTGCGCACGTCGATGATTTCGTCAAACTGGCCAAGCTGTGATAGGTTCGCGGTTCTGAATAACATGACGATTTATCAGTGAGCCGTCATTCCGGCGCAGGCCGGAATCCAGTTAATGAAAAATCCCTTTGCGCAGCAAAGATAAAACCCGACTGCCTCTTTAATAAAATCGCTGGATTCCGGCCTGCGCCGGAATGACGGATTTGAGTTGGTTACGGTAAACATACGGAGCAAGGAATCAAAATGAATGAAGTCAAGTTGACCCGATTGTCGCACGGCGGCGGATGCGGCTGCAAAATCGCACCGGCTTTGTTGCGCGAGATACTGGGCGAAGCCAGGCAGAAACTGCCGTTCCCGGATTTGATGGTGGGGACGGAAACCAGCGACGATGCGGCGGTCTATCGCCTGAATGATGAGCAGGCGATCATCGCCACCACCGATTTCTTCATGCCCATCGTGGACGATCCGTTCGACTTTGGCCGTATCGCCGCGACCAATGCCCTCTCCGATGTGTATGCCATGGGCGGCACGCCCATCATGGCGCTCGCCATCGTCGGCATGCCCATCGACAAGCTGTCTCCGGATATTATCCGTTCGATCCTGCAAGGCGGCGAAGCGGTGTGCCGCGATGCGGGCATCCCGATTGCCGGTGGTCATTCGATCGATTCGCAAGAGCCGATCTACGGCTTGGTCGCGCTCGGCATCGTGCATCCCGACCACGTAAAGAAGAACAGTGCGGCGCTTGCCGGCGATGTGCTGATTCTCGGCAAGGGACTGGGCATCGGCGTGCTGGCCGCTGCGATGAAGAAAGAAATGTTGAGCGATGCAGGCTATGCGCAGATGATCGCCACTACCACGCAACTGAACCGCGTGGGCAGCGAGCTGGCCGCCATGCCGGACGTGCATGCGCTGACCGACGTGACCGGTTTTGGTTTGCTTGGCCATCTGCTGGAGATCTGTCGCGGTTCCAGTCTGGGGGCAACGGTGCACTTCGATCAGGTGCCGACCTTGTCCGAGGCGCTACCGCTGGTACAACAGGGCATCGTCGCCGGCGCCATTGCGCGCAATCTGGCGAGCTACGGGCATGAGCTGGATTTCGCGCCGGAACTGGCGGACTGGCAACGCCAGTTGCTGGCTGATCCGCAGACCAGCGGCGGCCTGCTGGCGGCGGTCGCGCCGGAAGCGGCAGATGAGGTGTTGGCGCGTTTCCGCGACGCGGGTTTCGCGCAAGCGGCAGTGATCGGAAAGGTCGAGCAGGGTGCGGCGCGAGTTTTGGTGATATGAGTGATTGGTACCCCGGACGGGAATCGAACCTGTAACTAGCCCTTAGGAGGGGCTTGTTATATCCATTTAACTACCGGGGCAGCGGCGCGCATTCTAACGTAAAATTGCGCCCCCGCTGGCGCCGCAATGGGCGCGCTCATGCAGAAAGGTAAAGCAACATGCGATTTCCCAATCTGAATATTTTCGCGGCATGGTTCTTCATGCCGCAGACCATCTTCATGGGGTGGGCGGCGGCGGCGGGGGGCATGTTGCTCAACGTGCTCGGCCTGGCGACCACCGAAGGCGATATTCCCAGTCGCATGGTGGGGGCGTTGTTACTGTTCGCGCTGGTTTTTCTGGTCTGGTTTCAGATGCGCGGTTTGCCGCCGCAAGGGAAAGCGGGGGGCAACGGCTACACGCTGGGTCATCGCCTGACTCTGATCGGCAATGTGCTGGCTGCCTGCTTGTTCGTGTTCCATTTCTTCGCGCCCAGCGTCGAAAACTATAATGTGCATCTGGTGCTGGACAAGTTCACCACCATGTTCGGTTACCTGTGTCTGGGCTTCTTTGCAATCGGTTTCTCCTTCATCTATCAGTCCTCATTGCCGCAGGAAAAGAACAGTTAAATGCCGTATATCACGCTGGATAAAGCTTCTCTCGCTTTCGGCCACGTCGCCCTGCTGGATCACGTGGACTTTCAACTCGACGAGGGTGAGCGTGTCGGCCTGATCGGGCGTA
>CAZSIO010000053.1:2398-7355 GCA_964606865.1 uncultured Sideroxydans sp. | reverse complement strand
TTGGAATTTTGATGATGAGAATCGACGATCCCGTTTTATTGCTGTTGTTTCTGTTTGCCGCGATGTCGCTGACGTTGCTGGCGATGCCTTGGGTGATCCGGCTGGCGCATCGGGTTGGCGCAGTGGACCATCCGGATGTGCGCAAGGTGCATAGCCATGCGATGCCGCGCATGGGCGGGTTGGCGTTCCTGTTCGGGTTGTTTGTGTTGCCGCTGTCGATGTGGTCAACCTTCGACATGCAGGTGCACCCCGACTTGCTGGGTTTTTTGATCGGTCTGGCGGTGGTTGCCGCGACGGGGATGGCGGACGACATTATCGGTATTTCGCCCAAGTGGAAATTCCTCGGCCTGATTCTGGGTTCGGTTCTGTTCGTGCTGATCAGCAATACGGCGATTCATGACCTGGGTAATCTGTTTGCGTTGGGCACGGTTGAAACCGGTCTGTTGGCGGTGCCGATCACGGTGCTGGCGATGGTCGGTTTTGTGAACGCCTTGAATCTGTCGGATGGTCTCGACGGGCTGGCGGCCGGGATTGCCCTGATCGCGGTGTTTTTTCTGGGGTTCTTTTCTTTGCAGGCCGGCGATCCGCTGTGCCTGGCGATTTCTGCGGTGCTTTTTGGCGGGATGGTCGGTTTTTTATATTTCAATTCGCATCCGGCCCGGGTGTTCATGGGCGATACCGGCAGTCTGGTGCTGGGCTATGTGCTTGCCGCGATTTCGCTGCTACTGATCAAGGCGCATGGTGCCGGTGATACCGCTGCGGTTTCTCCGGTCATGATGGGGGTGTTGCTGGCGCTGCCGCTGAGCGACACGCTGTATGTGATGGGGCAGCGAATCAGGGAGGGGAAAAAACCGTTCTCTCCAGACAAGACGCATTTTCATCATCGTTTGATGGGGCTCGGGTTTACCCACAGCGGGGTGGTTGGGACGATTTATTCGCTGATGGTGGTGTATGGCATCGCGTCGATTGCGCTGATGAGATTTCCCGCCTGGCTGCAGTTGCTGGCCTTGCTTGCGCTGGTCATCGGCACTTTTGGCCTGTTGCGCCTGATCGAAAAGTCGGGCTTGCGCATTCACTTCGAAGAGGCGGCGCCGGCAACGGTTGCGGTGCCGGTTCGATCATGGCGATGGATGCCTGCCATCACCGGCGAGTCGATCCCATATGTGACCTGGTTCATTCCGCTGTCGTTGGTGTTTCCGGCGCTGTCGATCGATGTCGGTGGGGCTATGCGGATAGTGGTGATCGCGTCGATCGCGTTGGCCTTGCTGCTTTACCCCTGGAAAAAAGCGCGCGATGCGACCTGGTCGAACGGGATTTTTTATCTGCTGGTCTTTACGCCGATCCTCTGTATCAACTGGCTGGGCGGCGAGGTGGTGAAGGATTATCTGGTTTATGTCGCCATCTTTCTGGCGGTGTGGGTGGGGCTCAAACTTTACTATGCGCGTCATGCCCGCATCTTCCTTTCCACGGGGCTGGAGGTCTTGCTGATTCTGCTGTCATGGGCCGGCCCATGGCTGGTGGTCGAGTTTCGACTGGTTGATGCGGCGGCGCAAATGTCGTTGTATCTGACCAGTTTGCAGTCGCTGGTTTTTCTGCTGGCGACGAAGGTCGTGTTGCGCCGCCAGGCATCGCGCAACCGGCAGTTGCTGATCGCGTTGCTGGCGCTGAACTGCCTGCTGTTTATTTGACTTCGTAGTTTTTGCGGAATTTGAACAGCGGGCCGATGCAGGCGCCCGCCGTCAGGAACCAGAAAAAGTCTTCCAGCGGGATGAAGAGAACGAAATATCCGGAGAGTTTTTCAAACGACCAGGTGGAGGCCACCCAGCCGGGGGTGATCAATTCCGGGATGCCGAAGAAGGCCAGCGCCAGCACAATTCCGAGCAGACCGCTGAACGCCGCGTTGGCGAGCAGGTCGGGGCGCAGGACGAGCATCCACAGTGTGGCGAGGCCAAAGGCCAGAATGGTTGCGGTAAACGAATGCATGCCGAACAGCAGGGTGCTGCCAAAAAAAATCGCGCAGATGGCAAGCGCGATATAGCGGAAGCGAAAATGTGGCCGGTTCTCCGGCCGCGGCTGCAAGGTTTTTTTCAGCAGCACTTCGTAGCCGGTCGCGACTGCGCCGGAGAAGAAAAAGCCGAACATGAAATCCTCGACCCCGATCAGGGTGCCGGTGATCGTTGTTGGATGCCACCAGTCCGAGACATAGACGAACTCCGACAGCACCCCGCCGATGCCGAACAGGATCGAGACTTTCAGCATCTGTGTCCTGAGGTCCGGACGCAGAAAGTAGAAGGATGCCCAGCAGGCGCCCACTGCCAGCGTGCCAATCAAATAGCTAAAGTCGTAGCATTCACTCATGTAGTTTTTGCGTAGTGTGCGGGCTTGCCATCAGGCTGCGCATTCGCATCCATGGCGCGTCATAAAGGCCCGGATTGTAGTGGGATGACCGGCTCGAAGCAAATTCGGTAATCCGCCCGCCCGGTGTGCGGTGCGTGTGTCATGCCCCGGCCAGACTGGTACTGATTGGCTCGTCATCATGCTGTAATCGACCACCGTTCGGGCAGCCCTTGCGTTCAGAATTTTCGCGGAGTAATCTCCGCACCGTCCGCGCTGATTTGTTGGCCGGGGTCATTTTCAGGGGGGGGATGATGGCGCGCGTCAAAATGATTTCGCAGGTTGCTGCATTGGTCGGTGGCGTCCTTTGTCTCACGGCTTTGCAGGCAGAAACACTGCCGTCCTCTGCTTCAGCCCAAGCCGCCCGGCCAAAATCTCCCGAACTGATCCAACTCGAGCTGCGACAAAATCAGCAGGCTATGGCCGAAGCGGCTGCGCGGGCCGAAGCGGAGGCACGTGCCAAGGCGGAGCAGGAAGCGAGCGCGCGAGCCGAAGCCAAAGCCAGAGCCAAACAGGCGGCGCGCGAAAAGCAGTTGAGCGATGCAACCTCGTTGATGAATGCCGGTAAACCGGCGGATGCTTACGCTTTACTGTTACCGAACGAGTTCGAGCGGGCCGGTGAAGTGCGTTTCGATTACCTGCTGGGAATCGCCGCACTGGATAGCGGCAAGCCTGACAAGGCGACATTGGCCTTGGAGCGCGTGCTGGCCGTCGATCCGAACTATGCCGGTGCCCGTCTGGATATGGCGCGGGCATATTATCAATTGGGCGACTTGGCGCGGGCCAAGAACGAGTTCAACCTGGTGATGAAGCAGGATCCGCCCGAAGCGGCACGCGCCACCATTAAGAAATATCTGGATGCGATTCGGGCCTATGAGGAAGCGAAAAAAACCCGTTTCACCGGGTATCTTGAAGGAACGCTGGGACACGACAGCAATATCAACGGCGCGACGAGCCAGGCGCAGATTCCTGTTCCGGCATTTGGCAATCTGGTCTTCACCCTCAACCAGTCCAGCCTGGAAACAGCCGATACTTATGCCGGTTTTGCCGGCGGACTGGAAGTGAACCATCTGCTCAGTCCGGTATGGGGAGTATATGCGGGCACTGATCTGCGGACCCGTTCGCATGCCAGTCACAGGGAATTCAACAATGCCGATCTGGCGGCGCGTGCCGGTTTTTCCTACTCACGCAACGAGGATGTTTTCCGCTTCGGCTTCATGGGAGATCAATATCGCTTTGGCAGGGGATACGAGCCGGAGCCTTACCGTTACGGCACGGGTTTCAATGCAGAGTGGCGCCACCCGGCCAGTCCGAGCGACCAGCTGACGCTGTTTGGCCAGTTCACGCAGAACCGTTTTGTGACCACCGGCATGACAGTGCAGGATCACGACCTGACCTTGATGGGCGCAAGCTGGTTGCATGTGCTCGGCAATGGCAAGTCGGTGGTTTACGGCAGCTTTGTCGGTGGGCGCGAGTCGGCGGTTGCTCCGGTAACTTCGACCAACCCGAATGGCGGCAGACCGGATGGAGACAAGACCCTGTTTGGATTGCGTGCGGGCAGCCAGATCACCTGGAATGAATCATGGGATTATCTTGTCGGGGTCGGAATTCAGAGCGGGAAATACAGCAGGGAGAATCTCGCCTTCATGGCCAAACGCAGCGATACCACTTGGGATTTGAGCGCAGGTGTGAATTGGCATTGGGACAGCAACTGGACGGTGCGATCGCAACTGGCGGTCTCCAGTAACAAGTCCAACATCCCGGTGTACAGCTTTGACCGAAACGATATTTCAGTGGGAATCCGTCGCGACTTCAAGTAAGTAATGAATATTGCCTTTGTGAGGTGTGCCATGAAAAACAGCAAATTGCTTTTGGGTCTTTCCGGGTTATTCGTGTTGGTGCTGCAAGCGGGCCCCTCCCTGGCTGCGACGGCGGGCTATACGCAATTTGTGATGGGTCAGGTCACCCTCACGACGGCAGGCGGAGCAAGCCACGCCCTGCAGAAGGGTGAAGCGATCAATGAGGGCGACACCATCAGCACTTCGCGCACTGCCTCCGCGCAAATCAGGATGCAGGATGGCGGCTTTGTTGCGGTTCGGCCGGATACCCAACTCAAATTCGACAGCTTTGTCTTTTCGGGCAAGGCCGGCGCGCCGGAGCGCAGCTTCTTCTCGTTGTTCAGGGGTGGCTTCCGCGCGGTGACCGGGTTGATCGGTCGGATCAAAAAACAGGATTACCGCATCACTACACCGGTAGCCACCATCGGTGTGCGCGGCACCGACCATGAATCCATCTATCTGCCCGCTGCCATTCCCGGTGCATTGGCTGGTGCATACAGCAAGGTCAATATCGGCGAGACTTCGCTAACCACGAACAGAGGCACGATCAATGTGCTGCCCAACCAGATGGGCTTTGCCGGCGGATTGAACCAGGCACCCCAGTTGCAGCCGATCAATACCGTCATCTTTACCGTTGCTGCTGCGCCAACCAAGACCATCAAGGAAAGCAAAGAGGCGCGTAAAGAGGGCGACACGCAGAAACCGCAAGTCGCCGCAGACGCGGG
>CAZSIO010000053.1:0-2298 GCA_964606865.1 uncultured Sideroxydans sp. | reverse complement strand
ACGTTGCAGGCCATCGCAACAGTCGATACGGCACCAGCGACGACGGCCAAAACCACGGCAAGCAGCACTATCTCTACTGCCACACCGCTGGTCACAGCCGCGCTTGCCCTGCCGTCGGTGAGTGCGGGGACAACGCCTGCTACAGCACAAAACAAAGCCACGACCGCTGTCTCGCAGACGTCAACGGCGGTCACGGCATTCGCCGCCAACGGGGCCTTTGCGGATTCCACCGCCGCCCCGGCAAAGACCGCAACCGAGACGGCCAACACCGCTTTGCAATCGGCCAATACGGCATTACAGACCGCCGCAACCACGGTCACGACGCGAAACACCGCGTTAACGAATGCAAAGACGGCGGCGAATGCCGCGCTGGTTAGTGCGAACAGCAATCTGACCACAGCCACCAGTAACCTCGCCACGGCCAATACCCAGAACAACACCATCACCACGGCACAATCTGCTGCTAGCGCATTATTGAGTACAGCCAATGCCGCCGCCTCCGCCGCGAATACGGCGGCGCTGGATGCCCAGGCTGCTGCCGATCAAGCCGCTGCTCTGCAGGCGGCAGGCGATCTGACCGGCGCAGCCGCACAGTTGGTGATTGCGCAAAATCAACTGGCCATCGCGCAAACCAAGCGGGCCAGTGCATTGACTGCCCAAACATCCCTGGCAACCAAGTTGGCCAATGCCCAGACCGCATACACGTCCGCCAGCACGGCGGTGACGACTTCACTCAGTGCCGCCAATGACGCCAACACGGCTGCAACGACCGCACAGACCCAGGCTGCCAATGCGAATACTGACTCTTCCGCAGCCAACACGGCATTGGCAACAGTTACCAGCCAGTCGCCAATTGTGAACACCAATGCCGCTACCGTGGCGGCCAACGCGCCGATCGCCGCGTACAACAATCCGAATGTGGTCACACCCAACCGCTTTATTGGGGTGTTGAAAACGGTAGTGGCACCCGCAGCCAATCAATATATCGAGGGCGGTGGCCCGGGGGACGCATTTACCGGCGTGGGGACGGCGAATACCAGCTTCGTTCTGGATGGATCAGGCAACCTCGTGGAGAGCCGCCACACCTGGTATGAGGAATCCGCTGCTTCAACGGCGACCACGCAGGTTATTGTGCCCGACGCGAATGTGAAGAGAACAGGCGGCACTGCGGTTCAATCCGAAACGTTCAAGCTGACCGATAGCAGCATCTATGGTGGGCGCTGGACGGGCGGCAGTATTACTGTGACTGACAATACTGCACCTGTTACGCCGTTCACCCGCAACTTCGGCGCGACCAGCGAGCACTGGGCGATCGTGCTGGCGCCCACCGCTGGTTATGTGCAGGCTTTGACCGGAACTACTGCTTACACCAAAGTGGCGGCGACATCGCCGACCGATGCGTCGGGCACTGCCGGCGTGTTGAATACGGCAACCTTGAGCGCGAACTTCACCAGCCAATTGGTGAGCGCAGCGCTGAACCTGACCATCAGTGGCAAAACGCTGGATGTGCAGGCGCTCAACATGGCAATCAACGGCTTTGGTTTCAGCAGCGCGAGCGCAATCAGTCCGACGTGTACGGGCTGTGCCACGACCTACTATGCTTATGTCGGCGGGATGTTTGCCGGCGATGCTGCGGCGAGTGCAGGGGTGAGCTACACCTTGTGGACCGGCGCAGCGCCGGGCGCAACCACGTCGGCGACAGACCTGATCCAGGGGCTGGTGGCGTTCAATACGGCGACTCCTCCCACCTTGCAGGCATTTGACGTTGCGGCACAAACCGCAGCAACAGCGGCGGCAGCTGCCGCCACAGCGGCGCAAACGGCAGCCACAACAGCGGGAACCGCCAATACGACCTTGACGGGCATTGCGCCGGTCAGCACTACACCCGCGACAACGGCAATCGGTACCGCGACGACGGATATCGGAAGCGCAACAACTGCAGTGGGGGTTGCTGCCGCACTGTCGCCGGCCGATGCGACGGCGGCCGCGAACAATGCAACTGCGGCGGCGGCTGCGGCGGCCGATGCGGCTGCACTGGCAGTAGCGGCACAGAATGCGTTGACCTTGAACGGTACTTTTGCGGATGCTACCGCCACACCGGCCAATACCACGGTTCAGTCAGCCAACACGACAGCTCAAACGGCGAAGGCTGCCGTGGAATCCGATGCAACAGCGGTGGTTACGCAAAATTCAGCACTGAGCACCGCCCAGACAGCGGCGAATACTGCGCTGGCTGATGCCAATACCAGCTTGTCCACAGCCAACACGACAGTGGGTACGGTCGCGGCATTCAATTCA
>CAZSIO010000052.1:0-7471 GCA_964606865.1 uncultured Sideroxydans sp. | reverse complement strand
TATACTCGCGCCTCGCGTGTGCGCCTTTGTCGAAACGGGATGTCCATTTTTCCCCGTCCAACCTTACGGTCATGACAAATGTGCCACTCTTGATATTGAATTTCGCCATGCCCGTTTCCCCCACCCAAACCCTCCCCCGGAGGGAGAGGGGACAAACGAATCGCTACGCGATCTTCATGTTAAGGGTGGCAGGCAACAAGCCGCCTACGAAGCAGCCCCGCCCGGTTATCTCACTCACCGGAGACAAGCAGTGATGGTAAATGATTTGCGCGCTCTAAGCACCAGCAGATAAATTTTAGTGTGTTGCCCTCAAACAAGCGGCGGCACACCGAGTCAGACAAGCTAACAACGAGAACAAGAACTTGGACCTTATTCAGCAACAACCGAACATCCGAATTCTCGCGCGCTGAACGGCGCGTAGCTTTGCCCTGCCCGTGTCAGAGCGCGGGAGAAAAAAATGAAACGCATGTTATTCAATGCGACGCAGCCGGAAGAACTCCGCGTCGCCATTGTCGATGGCCAGAAACTGGTTGACCTCGACATTGAAACCGCCGGTAAAGAACAACGCAAGAGCAACATCTACAAGGCCATCATCACCCGCATCGAGCCCAGCCTCGAAGCCTGTTTCGTCGAATATGGCGGTACCCGCCATGGCTTTCTTCCCTTCAAAGAAGTCTCGCCGATGTATTACGCTGCCGGCGCAGGTAACCGCCCTTCGATCAAGGAAGCCTTGAAAGAAGGCCAGGAACTGCTGGTGCAGGTGGAAAAAGACGAGCGCGGCAACAAGGGTGCGGCGCTGACCACCTACATCAGCCTGGCCGGACGCTACATCGTATTGATGCCGAACAACCCCAACGGCGGCGGAGTCTCGCGCCGCATCGAGGGTGAAGACCGCAACGAATTACGCGATGTGCTGGGACAACTGGAAGTGCCGAAAGGCATGAGCATCATCGCCCGCACCGCCGGCATCGGCCGTAATGCGGAAGAGTTGCAATGGGATATGGATTATCTCAAGCAGCTGTGGGATGCCATCGAGGGCGCCGCCAAGTCGGAAAAAGCCCCTTCGTTGATCTATCTGGAAAGCAGTCTGGTCGTGCGTGCCATTCGCGACTATTTCAACCCGGAGATCGGCGAGATCCTGATCGACACCGACGATATCTTCGAGCAGGCGCAGGCCTTCATGGGCACCGTGATGCCGGATCACGTGGATCGGGTCAAGCGCTACCACGACGATGTGCCGCTGTTTTCGCGCTTCCAGATCGAACACCAGATCGAATCGGCGCATGCCCGCCAGGTCGATCTGCCCTCCGGCGGCGCCATCGTCATCGACCACACCGAGGCGCTGACCAGTATCGACATCAACTCCGCGCGCGCCACCCGTGGCGGCGATATCGAAGCCACTGCCCTCAACACCAATCTGGAAGCGGCGGATGAGATCGCGCGCCAGATGCGCCTGCGCGACCTGGGCGGTTTGGTCGTGATCGACTTCATCGACATGGAATCCAGCAAGAACCAGCGCGCGGTGGAAGACCGCCTGCGCGATGCCATGCACTTCGACCGCGCCCGCATCCAGACCGCAAAGATTTCGCGTTTCGGCTTGCTCGAACTATCGCGGCAGCGTCTGGCGCCGAGCCTGGAAGAAGGCAACCACACCACCTGCCCGCGCTGCAACGGAATCGGCCATATCCGCGGCACCGAATCTTCCGCCCTGAATATCCTGCGTCTGATCCAGGAAGAGGCAATGAAGGAAAGCAGCGCCGCCATCCACGTGCAAGTGCCGGTCGATGTTGCCACTTTTCTGCTCAATGAAAAACGTGCCGATATTTTCCGCATCGAAAATCGCTTCAAGGTCAGGATCATCCTGATTCCCAATCCGCACATGGAAACGCCGCATTACAGCGTGACCCGTCTGCGCCTGGATGACATCACGGCTGAACACCTGCAAGCCAGCTACAAACTGGTCACCACGCCGGAAGAATCCACCTCCGCCGCAGTTGCCCAGGAAACCAAAGTAGCACAACGCCCGCAGCCCGCCGTGCGCGGCATCACACCGGCCAAACCCGCACCCAAACATACGCAAAAGGTGGAAGAGAAAGCCTCCCTGCTGGGTAGCCTTTTCGGCTGGCTCAAATCACTGGGCGCCGAGAGTGAACCGGTCAAACCGGCTGCTCCTGCACGCGGTGGTCGCAACGCTCCACGCCGCGAACGCGGTGAACGCGACCGTACCGAAGGCGGCAACCGGCAGCGCCGCGAGCGCGGAGAAGGCAGCAACAAGCCGCGCCGCGAGCGGGAAGATGCCCCGCGTGAAGCGACCAGCGCCCCTGCAGATCAGGGAAAACAACAGAATCGCAAAGAGCGTCCCCCCCGCCCGCCGCGGCCGGAGAATGTCGAGAGCAAGCCCGTGCTTGAAACTCGCCCGATCGCCGCGCCCGAGCAGGAACTGGACGGTGCTCCCTCACGCGAAGGACGCAAGCGTGGGCGTCGCGGCGGTCGGCGCGAACGTGAACGTCGTGAACAGCCGCTCGAAGCGGGCAGCAATGAAGCGGTTGCTGCGGCAACGCAGGAAGCGGTGCGTGAAGCTGTGATTACCACGCGGACGCCCTCTGAATACATCGCCTATCCGGATGGCATGACAAGGCCGCTCACCCCGACCGAAGTGGTGTGCTACCCGACCACCAGGCCGGTAGCGGCACCCGTTCAACCTCCGGTTGCAGCCGCAATCGATGTTGCACCGGCCGTCAGCCTCGACCTGAACGCCAGCGGCCTGACCCTGATCGAAACCGATCCGAACAAGGCAGCCAGCGTGGTAGCCACAGCGGAGACACGCGAACACGACCGCGCACCGCGTCGCCGCCAACGTCAGCACGAGGTCTACACGATGGAAAACAGCGAGCCGCTGCAGATAGTGGAAACACGTTCGCCGGACTGAGCGGTTTGTCGGATAATTGAAGCGCACGGAATACCGTGCGCTTTTTTTATTTCCGGGAATGCTCCATGCGACAAGCTTTGCTTATGCTCTGCCTCTGCGCCATCGCCTCTGCCGCCCAGGCACTCGGCCCGGATCCTCACCGCGATTGGCTCAGCGCGGACAGCCAACACTTCCGCATCAACTATGCCGCCCCGCAACGCGCCCAGGCCGAGCGGATCGCAGACATCGCCGAACGCGTCTATGCCAACCTGGCCCGCGAACTGCAATGGGAGCCGCGCAGCAAGATCGAGATCATCGTGCTGGACGAGTTCGATTTCGCCAACGGCTACTCCACCCCGCTCCCCTTCAACCGGGCCGCCCTCTTTCTCACGCCGCCGGACGATGGCGAGTTGCTGGACAACAGCGTCTGGCTGGAGCTGCTGCTCACCCATGAACTGACGCACACCTTCCATCTGGACAAGGTACACGACGCACCGGGCCTGTTCCGCAACATCTTCGGCCGCAATCCCCTGCTCTTCCCCAACCTGTGGCAGCCGGGCTGGGCCATCGAAGGCATCGCCACCTATAACGAAAGCACCCCCGCAACCGGCCAAGGCCGCCTGCGCGGTCCCTTGTTCGAGGCCTGGATGCGTATCGAGCACGAACGCGGCTTCAAATCGCTGGCAGAGATGAATGCGGACGGACGGGCGCTCCCCACCTCCAAGCAATATCTGTATGGCGTATATTTTTACGATTTTCTGGTACGCCAATACGGGCCGAGGGCAATCTTCAAATACATCCACCAATACAGCGGTAACTTCCCGCTGTTTGCGCGCGTGCATACCAATCCCGAATCCGCAACCGGCAAGACCATGGATATATTGTGGGACGAGTTCATCGCTGATCTCTCCGCCCAAATGAGTCGGCACGAAACACAACTCAAAGCGACCCCGCGTGCCGACGGCAGCCTCATTTTGCCCGCCAATTTCAAGATCGATTCGCTGGCTCCGACAGCCGATGGTGTGCTGGCCGTGGTGAACGACGGCTTATTGCACACCAGGTTGCTGCACGTCGATGCACAAGGCAAAGTGCGCCTGCTCACCGAGGTGCAATCCGGCTCGCATATCGATATGCATCCAGATGGCACGGTACTGCTTGCACAAGCGGACATCTGCCGAAATTACAACCTCTACTACGACCTCTACACCTGGAGCCCCGCCGCAGGCATGCAGCGCATTACGGAATGCGGGCGCTATCGCCGCGCGGTTTGGCTGGGCGGGCGGATCGCCGCACTGCGCATGGAAGGTGGCATTTCCACGTTAAGCGTCCTTGAGCAGCACGAAGGTGGCTGGCGCGAATCGCAGAAACTATATGAGTCGCCCGACCAGGTTGAAGCAGTCGATCTGGCTGCCAGCCCGGACGGCGGGCATATCGCGCTGTCGGTCAAGCAGGCGCACGCCTGGCAGGTGCTGGAATTCGACAGTGCGGGCGGCGCACCGCGTATGCTGTTCCATCACGACGCGCCGATATTTAGTCTGCGTTATGCGCACTCCGGCGACGGTCTGGAATTCATCACCGCCAAGGATGGCATCTACAACCTCTGGCGCTATGTCCCCAACGCTGCGGAATTGAGCCGTTTGAGCCACACCTACACCGCCCTGCTGCTGCATGGCGGCATCGCCCGGGATGGCTCGGTCGTTTTGGCGGTGCTGGCTGCGGGCGGCACCGAACTGCGGCGCATGCAAATCGGCGCACCGCTCGCACAAACAGAATCCCATCAAACGTCCGCGCCGCAAGGCGACACAGCGCCCATCACTCATCCATTGGGAGAAGCCGGCAACTACCACGCCTGGTATTCAATGTATCCGCGCAGCTGGTTCCCTGCGGCATTTGCCGATCGCGGCCTGACTGCTTATGGGGTATTCACTTTCGGCGGCGACGCGCTGGGCTGGCACAACTACAGCGCCAACCTGCTGTGGGAAACCACACAACAGGAAGCGATGGGCAATTTCAGCTACAACTACCTTGGCGAACATTTCTTCAGCATCACGCGCAACCTGTGGGCGCGGCAATGGATCGGCGGAAACGGAAATGAAACCACGACGATCTACGACCGCACCACCGATGCACAATGGGTATCGATGCTGCCATGGCTGCAAAGCGACCGGCGCATCTACGCGGGGATCGGGGCTGCGCAGGAAAGCACCGAGCGCGTGTATATCGCCGGGATCACCACCCAACCGCAAATGGAACGCGTCGCGGCGGCCTTTGTGAAATACGACACGCGCGGATCGAACTGGTATGCGACGGACTACAACCGTGGCGCGCTCGCCAGTCTGCTGTTTGAAACCTACAGTCCGTTCCAAGGCGATTACGACGGGCACCTCACGCGCCTGGATGCGCAGGGATTGTGGCCACTGGGCAACACCGTGCTGGGCGCACGCTGGACAGAAGTGCGCGCAGCGGGAAATACCGAGCCGTTCCAGCTCGGCGGCGCATTCCAGCACAGCCTGACGCAACCCCCCATGCTCAACCGGCGCAATCTGCCATTGCGCGGCTATGCGGGTAGCGAGTGGCAATTGCGGGGCCAGAACACACGCACGATGGGCATCGAATGGCGAACCCCCATCGCCGACATCGACCGCCACGCCATGACGCCTCCCGTCGGCATCAACCGCCTCTCGGCATCCGTGTTTCTGGATGCAGGTCGTGCCTGGGACAGCGGCAGTGAACCCCCGCATTACTATCGTGGGGTGGGTGTCGAATTGATCGGCGAGATCAAGCTGTATTACTTCATCCCCCTCCCCCTTCGTCTCGGCATCGCGCGAGGTCTGGACGATCCCGGCAACACCCGGATGTATCTGCAACTGGGACAGTTGTTCTAACAGCAGAAAAGTAAATCAAAGATGCTTCGCGCGTATCTGCCGCAGCAAACCCGCCGCCGCATCCTCCACCATATCCAGCACGCGCTCGAAACCGTCCGCCCCGCCGTAATAGGGGTCGGGCACTTCCTTGTCGGCGTGACGTTCAGCGAACTCCAGGAACAGACCGAGATGGCTTTGCGCATCGCGCGGACGCAAACGCTTGAGGAGATCGAGATTCGCCTCATCCATCGCCAGCACATAATCGAAGCGATGGAAATCCCCCGCCTCCACCTGCCGCCCGCGCAACCTGCTCATGTCGTAGCCGCGAAGTTTTGCCGCACGCTGCGTGCGCGCATCCGGCGCATCGCCGATGTGATAATCGTGCGTACCAGCAGAATCGATCAGGATCTGTTCCGCCAGGCCAGCCTGTTCGACCTGATGGCGGAACACCACCTCAGCGGTGGGTGATCGGCAGATATTGCCCAGGCAGACGAACAGGACACGAATTTTTTTCATCGGTTTGCAAAGGATCAGGCTTGGAATTGGTGTGCATTTTAGCGAATCAAAGAAAGAAAGTCGGGTTAAAACCCGACCTGCGAAAAGCCAACTACCCAATACCCCGCCACTTGCGGCGGGGTGATTTATTTATGACTCTGGAATGGAATGAGTGCCGCCGGATAGCCAGCACTACCTGATCGCGCAGTGTAAGGATTTGGGTGCTGTGTGGACTAATGCTTGCATCCGCCATTTCGGCCATGCCAACTTTTTCAGGAGCACCACCATGAACCTCAATCAAATTGCCAAAACCCTGCTTTCTTCCGGTGCGCTGGCTGCCGCCATGAGCGGCGCTGCCATGGCTGCCCCCTGTGGTGCGGCCAACCCGTGTGCGGCACGCTCAAAAATGCAGGCATCGGAGAATCCCTGTGCCGGAAAGAACCCGTGCGCGGGCAAGCATCCGTGCAAGGCGAAAAAGCAGCACGCAATGAATCCGTGCGCGGCAAAAAATCCCTGCGCGGCGAAGAACCCGTGTGCCGCCCGGAACCCCTGTGCAGCGAAAACCCCCTGCGGTGCCAAAAATCCATGCGCCGGTAAAAAGTGGTAAGTCAGCCAACAGGCACGACCGGCTCTGCAACGGAGCCGGTACCCGCACCTGATCTTGCCCGGCTGCCGCCGGCGCAGTTGCACGCCATGCAGCAAGCCGGACTGGAGATTTTGCGGTGTTACCACGTCCTGCAAAAGGCCGGATTGAACCTGGTGGGTGAAGTGTTGCGCGACGCGCTGAACCGGGGTGAGACGTTTTACGAATTCAATCACTACCCCGATGACGATGTGTATGACCGCGAAACCCATGCGCAGTATTACTACCACGCGCATCGCGGCGAAATCGGCGAACACGGCCACTTTCACACTTTCCTGCGTCCGAAGGGAATGCCCGCCGGGGTCGCCCCCATAGCTTACCCCGCCACCGATCCGTGGCCGACAGGCGATGAAGCGCTGTCGCATCTGGTCGCCATCGCGATGGACAGCTACGGCTATCCGACCGGGCTGTTCACCACCAACCGCTGGGTCACCGCCGAAGCGTGGTATCCCGCCACGCAGGTAATGCAGATGCTGGATCGCTTCGTCATCGACCACGCGTTCCCCTCATGGCCGCTGAACCGCTGGATCAGCGCCATGTTCGTGCTGTTCCGCCCGCATA
>CAZSIO010000051.1:0-7734 GCA_964606865.1 uncultured Sideroxydans sp. | reverse complement strand
AGGAAGTGTCGGCAGAAGTCATCGACGGCCCGCAAAGCGTGGTCTGGGATGAAGCTGAAAACAGGCTGCATGTGCAAAAAGCCCTGATGGAATACCTATTGCTGGGCAAGGTGAAATGAAACGCAGCTCTCCAATGCAGCCTGTTTCGGCGAACGCTAACATGAGCGCAGCGAATGTTAAGCCGCGTAGCGGCGGCGGTAGCCAGAATCTTTTGCATGTGCAGAAGGCATTGATGGAATACCTGTTGCTGGGAAAACTGGACCACTGAACCGGCGGAGGGAGACATGAAAGACACGCTGAAACCCGGCATCCGTTACGAGCACAAATTCGTCATTCCGGCGAGCAAAACCGTCCCCGCGCTGTATCCGGAATCGCCGGAATTCCAGGCCATGCCGGAAGTGTTCGCCACCGGCTTCATGGTCGGCTTCCTGGAGTGGGCCTGCATCATGTGCCTCAAACCGCATCTCGACTGGCCGCAGGAACAATCTCTCGGCACCCATATCAACGTCAGCCACGAAGCGGCCACGCCGCCCGGCCTCGAAGTCACGGCAACGGTCGAGGTGACTGCCGTCGATGGAAGACGCGTAACTTTCGCCGTCTCGGCACACGACAGTGTCGACACCATCGCCCGCGGCACGCATGAGCGCTTCGTCATCGACAAGGCACGCTTCGACAACAAATTGCGCGCCAAGCAAATCGGATAATCAATCACCAACGGGCATTCAACATGAGCAAAATCAAAAAAACCGTCCTCGCCTACTCCGGCGGACTCGACACTTCAGTCATCCTGAAATGGCTGCAGGACACTTACCAATGTGAAGTGGTCACCTTCACCGCCGACCTCGGCCAGGGTGAAGAGCTGGAACCGGCACGCAAAAAAGCGCTGCAATTCGGCATCCCGGCGAAAAACATTTTTATCGAGGACTTGCGCGAGGAATTCGTGCGCGATTTTGTGTTCCCGATGTTTCGCGCCAACACCGTGTATGAAGGCGAATACCTGCTCGGCACCTCCATCGCGCGCCCGCTGATCGCCAAGCGCCTGATCGAAATCGCCCATGCAACCTCGGCCCAGGCCATCGCGCACGGCGCCACGGGCAAAGGCAACGACCAGGTGCGCTTTGAACTGGGCGCCTACGCGCTGAACCCGAACATCAAGATCATCGCGCCGTGGCGCGAGTGGGACCTGTTGAGCCGCGAGAAGCTGATGGCGTATGCCGAAAAGCACGGCATCCCGGTCGATATGAAACACAAGCAGGGCGGCTCGCCCTACTCGATGGACGCCAACCTGCTGCACATCAGCTACGAAGGCCGCCATCTGGAAGACCCCGCCGCCGAGGCCGAAGAAAGCATGTGGCGCTGGACCGTGTCGCCGGAGAAGGCGCCGGATGCGGCGGAGTATCTTGATCTGGAATTTGCCCAAGGCAATGTTGTGGCGCTGAACGGTCAAAAAATGACCCCCGCCCAGGTGCTGACCCATTTGAACATCCTCGGCGGCAAGCATGGCATCGGCCGCCTCGACCTGGTGGAGAACCGCTACGTCGGCATGAAATCGCGCGGCTGCTATGAAACCCCCGGCGGCACCATTCTGCTCAAGGCGCACCGCGCCATCGAATCCATCACGCTGGACCGCGAAGTGGCGCACCTGAAGGACGACCTGATGCCGCGCTACGCTTCGATGATTTACAACGGCTACTGGTGGAGCCCGGAGCGCCGCACCCTGCAGACGCTGATCGACCACACCCAGCAGACCGTCAACGGCTGGGTGCGCGTCAAACTGTACAAGGGCAACGTCATCGTCGTCGGGCGCGACTCCAAGACCGACTCGCTGTTCGATTCCAGCATCGCCACCTTCGAGGACGACAAGGGCGCCTACGACCAGAAGGATGCGGGCGGTTTCATCAAGCTGAACGCGCTGCGTATGCGCATTGCGGCCAATTTGCAAAAGAGGAAGTAATCAGCCAACTCAAGGGAGGCTATATGTTGCACGAACTGACGGGAGATATATTGTTGAGCCGCGCCAAGGCGATCGCCCAGGGCATCGCCCCGAATGACGATTGCATGCACGGTCTGGCGCTGCAACTGCGCGAGCGCATGCCGGCGATGTACAAGGACTTTCGTCATTACTGCCACACCCAGCATCCGAAGTCCGGTGAGCTATGGGCATGGATGAGCAGTGACGGGCGCTATCTGGTCAATCTCTTCACCCAGGACGAAGCCTATGCCCACGGCAGCAAGCCGGGACATGCCAGCCTGAACCATGTCAATCATGCGTTGCATGCGCTGCGGACGTTCGTGCAGAAGGAAAAGGTCGCCAGCCTGGCCCTGCCGCGCCTTGCCTGCGGCATCAACGGCCTCGAATGGGCGGAGGTAAAACCGCTGATCGAGCGCCATTTGGGCGATCTGGGCATCCCGCTCTACGTCTATACGAATTATCAAAAAGGCGTCAAAGCCGACGAACCCGCAAAATAAAGGAAACCAGATGTCAGACAAATTCGACAACGTCAGCGTGGGCAAAAAAGCCAATGTGTTCTTCGACGGCAAGTGCGTGTCGCACTCGGTGTATTTTCCGGACGGCTCGCGCAAGACCTGCGGCGTGATCCTGCCGGGCAGCCAGCTCACCTTTAATGTCGGCGCGCCGGAATTGATGGAGATCACTGCCGGAACCTGCTCGGTGAAAATCGCCGGCGAATCCGCCTTCAGAACCTACGCCGCAGGCGACAGCTTCAAGGTGGCCGAAAACGGCAGCTTCGAGATTCGCACCGCGGCTGATACAGTGGATTACGTCTGTTCATTCGGCTAACCCAGGAGAACATCATGCCCTCATTCGACATCGTTTCAGAAGTAGAGAAGACCGAAGTCAAGAACGCGCTCGAACAGACCAACAAGGAAGTCGGCACCCGCTTCGACTTCAAAGGTTCGGATGCGCGCGTGGAACAGGCTGAACTGGTGCTCACCGTGTTCGCCGACAACGAGTTCCAGCTCGATCAGGTGCAGGACATCCTCAACGGCAAACTGGCCAAGCGCGGGGTGGACATCCGCAGCCTCGACATCAGCGACAAGATCGAGAAGGTCAGCGGCAACAAGGTCAAGCGCAGTTGCACGGTCAAGGTCGGGGTGGAGATCGAACTGGCGAAGAAGATCGTCAAACACCTGAAGGACAGCAAGCTCAAGGTGCAGGCCAGCATCCAGGGCGATGCCGTGCGTGTCACCGGCAAGAACCGCGACGACCTGCAGGCGGCCATCGCCTTCGTCAAGAAAACCATTACTGATTTCCCATTGCAATATCAGAACTTCCGCGACTGAAACAGGGGTTTTGTGGGTCGGACTTTAGTCCGACAGCAGGCTGCAGGATCAACACCGTCGGATTGACCCCGCAAGGGCAGGCCGTGGTTGCAAGGGACTGAAACACGCTCAAATCCGACCCACAGGGAGACGACATGAAAAAAGCACTGGTACTGTTCGCCGACGGCAGCGAAGAACTGGAAGCCGTCACCGTTATCAACATCCTGCGTCGCGGCGGCATCGAAGTCACCGTGGCAGGTCTCACCGCCGGCCCCTTGCGCGGCAGCCGCGGCACCGTGCTGCTGCCGGACACCACTCTGGATGGCGCGCTGGCACAAGAGTATGACCTGGTCGTGCTGCCCGGCGGCCTGCCGGGCGCCGATCATCTGCGCGACGATGCGCGCGTGGCCGGTTTGCTGCGCAAGATGCGTGATGCAGGCCGTTACGTGTCAGCCATCTGCGCCGCGCCCTCGGTGCTGGCACAGGCAGGACTGCTCGACGGCAAACGCGCCACCTGCTACCCGGGCGCACTGGATGATTTCCCCGCCGTGCAACGACAGACCGCCGCCGTCGTCGAGGACGGCAAACTCATCACCTCGCGCGGCCCCGGCACTGCCATGGATTTCGCCCTGACCCTGGTGGAACGCTTGGCGGGCAAAGCGACACGTGACAAAGTGGAAGCCGGACTGGTGCGCTGACGCACACCCCATGTCGCGGCTACCCCCGTCTTTCATCGCCCTTATCCTGCAACTGGCGGCGTGGCTGGCGGTGCTGCTCGTCGCCGGCGGGGGAAATTTCCCGCCACTCGCATTGGCCCTGCTGGCCGGCCTGCTGGCCGCTGTCTTGAGCCATTTTGCCGGACTCGCGCGCTGGTGGTTGCTGATCCAACTCCTGTTTGCCCCGGCGCTGGTCATCACCCTCGCCGCCGACATCCCGCCCCTGTTTTTTCTGTTCGGCTTCCTGCTGCTGTTGCTGGTGTACTGGAGCACATTTCGATCGCAGGTCCCGCTGTACCTGTCCAGTCGCAAGGTGTGGATGGCGCTGGAAACCCTGCTGCCCGCCGATCGTCCGTTGCGCTTCATCGACATCGGTTCCGGCCTCGGCGGCGTGCTGACCCATCTGGCGCGGGCGCGGCCAGAGAGTCACTTCCACGGCGTCGAAGTGGCGCCGATCCCCTTCGCCTTGAGTTGGCTGCGCATCAACCTCGGCGGCTACCGTAACTGCACCGTACGCTGGCAAAGTCTGTGGGACTGCGATCTGGGTGAATATGATGTGGTGTTCGCTTATCTGTCGCCGGTGCCGATGGCGGAGCTGTGGCAAAAAGTCGAGCGCGAACTGCGTCCCGGCAGCCTGTTCATCAGCAATTCGTTTGCAGTCAACAATCATCCACCCCAGGCAACGCGGGAGGTTGATGATTTGCACCATTCGAAACTGCATCTCTGGCAAAAATGAAATGCTATTTATCAGTCAGTTACGTCGCGCACGGCAAAAACCTTCCCAAGCCGGATTTTTTTCGCTAGGATGCGCACCTGTTCAAGTCTCACTTCCAGACAGTTCTGCTGCACCGAACCAACTCCCTTCAACTCACGACGAGAAAAAACATGAGCGAGCACATTCGTTACATCACCGATGACACTTTCACTGCCGAAGTCTTGCAGTCACCTCTGCCCGTGCTGGTGGACTACTGGGCGGAATGGTGCGGGCCCTGCCGCATGATCGCGCCGATCCTCGAGGAAGTGGCCCAGGAATACACCGGACGCCTGAATATCGCCAAGCTGAACGTGGACGAAAATCAGCAGACCCCGCAAAAATACGGCGTGCGCGGCATCCCCACGCTGATGCTGTTCAAGAATGGCAACATCGAAGCGACCAAAGTCGGCGCTTTGTCCAAATCGCAACTCACCGCATTCATTGACAGCCACATCTGAACCCTTTAGTCTCCCGCCCGCACTTGCCTTGTTTCGTTCTGCAGCACACTAAAATCAACTCAAGACGTTCACGGCAATTCGGCGCGGGATTTTCCGCAAACTCTGTAACACTCCTCCGGCAACGCTCCACCACCCAGCGCAATCGCGCCCTATCCTGACTATGCATTTATCCGACCTCAAAACAAAACACATCACCGAACTGGTGGAAATGGCCACCACCAACCAGATCGACAATGCCAACCGCATGCGCAAACAGGATCTGATGTTCGCGCTGCTCAAGAGCCATGCCAAGAAGGGCGAAAGCATCTTCGGCGAGGGCACGCTGGAAGTGCTGCCGGACGGGTTCGGCTTCCTGCGCTCACCCGATACGTCCTACCTGGCCGGGCCGGACGACATCTATGTCAGCCCCAGCCAGGTGCGCCGTTTCAACCTGCACACCGGCGACTCGATCGAAGGCGAGATCCGCACCCCAAAAGAGGGAGAGCGCTATGTGGCACTGGTCAAAGTGGACAGGGTCAATGGAGAGCCGCCCGAGAACGCAAAAAACAAGATCCTGTTCGAGAATCTGACGCCGCTGTTCCCTACCGTTCACATGACGCTGGAGCGCGACATCCGCGCCGAGGAAAATATTACCGGGCGCATCATCGACATCGTCGCACCCATCGGCAAAGGCCAGCGCGGATTGCTGGTTGCTTCGCCCAAGTCGGGCAAGACGGTGATGCTGCAACATATCGCCCACTCCATCTCGGCCAACAATCCGGACGCCACGCTGATCGTGTTGCTGATCGACGAACGCCCGGAAGAAGTGACCGAAATGAGCCGCACCGTGCGCGGCGAAGTGGTCGCTTCCACTTTTGACGAACCCGCCACCCGCCACGTGCAGGTCGCCGAGATGGTGCTGGAAAAAGCCAAGCGCCTGGTTGAGCACAAGAAGGACGTAATCATCCTGCTCGACTCCATCACCCGCCTGGCGCGCGCCTACAACACGGTCATTCCCTCCTCCGGCAAAGTGCTGACCGGCGGCGTCGATGCCAACGCCCTGCAGCGCCCCAAGCGCTTCTTCGGCGCGGCGCGCAACATCGAGGAAGGCGGCTCGCTGACCATCATCGCCACTGCGCTGGTCGATACCGGCAGCCGCATGGACGACGTGATCTACGAGGAATTCAAGGGCACCGGCAACATGGAAATCCATCTGGATCGCCGCATGGCCGAAAAGCGCATCTATCCGGCGATCAACGTCAACCGTTCCGGCACGCGCAAGGAAGAACTGCTGCTCAAGCCCGAAATCCTGCAAAGAATCTGGCTGCTGCGCAAGCTGCTGTACCCGATGGACGAACTGGAAGCGATGGAATTCCTGCTGGACAAGGTCAAGGCCACGAAAAACAACGCCGAGTTCTTCGACTCGATGCGGCGTTAAGGCACACCATAAAAGGTTTTGACGGGCAAGGCGATTTGGGTATAATGCGCGCCTTTCCGAAAATGAAGTTTCAGTGGAGGCTAACCTTCAGGTTATGCCCTAACTAAAAAAACGCATCAAGTGAGGTCGTTATGTACGCAGTAATCAAAACCGGTGGCAAGCAATATCGCGTTGTCCAGGGCGAAACGCTCAAAATTGAAACCGTTGCCGGCGATGTCGGCGGCGAAATCGTGCTGGACAAGGTGTTGATGGTCGGCAATGGCGACAAGGTCTCCGTCGGCCAGCCCCTGTTGAGCGGCGCCACCGTCAAGGCGACGATCATCGCCAACGGCCGCCACGACAAAGTGACCATCTTCAAGATGCGTCGCCGCAAGCACTACCAGAAGCACCAGGGGCATCGTCAAAACTACACCGAGATCCGCATCGACGGCATCTCCGCTTAAGCAAAGGAGCTAGAACATGGCATCGAAAAAAGGCGGCGGCAGTACCAGTAACGGCCGCGACTCACATTCGAAACGACTGGGCGTCAAGCGCTACGGCGGTGAACTGATCAGCGCCGGCAGCATCATCATCCGCCAGCGCGGCACCCAGGTTCACGCCGGCGACAACGTCGGCATGGGCAAGGACCACACCCTGTTCGCCAAGATCACCGGCACCGTGCAATTTGCGGTCAAGGGCGCGCTCAACCGCAAGACGGTCAGCATCGTCCCCGCGTAAATCAGCACATGCAGTTAGAATGAGCCCTATCGCGAGATAGGGCTTTTTTATTTTTCCTTCGACACGCCCGCTTCTCGGGCTACTCAGGATGAGCGGGATAGAAGGCCATGAAATTCATCGACGAATCAAAAATTGAAGTGATTGCCGGCAACGGCGGTAACGGCGCGGCCAGCTTCCGGCGCGAGAAGTACATCGAGAAGGGCGGACCGGACGGCGGCGATGGCGGTCACGGCGGCAGCGTCTATGCGGTCGCCGACCGCAACATCAACACCCTGGTCGATTACCGCTACGCGCGCATGCACCGCGCGAAGAACGGCGAATCCGGGCGCGGCGCGGACTGCTACGGCAAGGGCGCGGACGACATCATCCTGCACATGCCGGTCGGCACTG
>CAZSIO010000050.1:0-7829 GCA_964606865.1 uncultured Sideroxydans sp. | reverse complement strand
TTAGTGGCGTTCCAGATCGATATCGATCGCGAGGGAGCGGATTTCCTTGGTCAACACGTTGAACGACTCCGGCATGCCGGCGTCGATCTTGTGATCGCCCTTGACGATGTTTTCATAGACCTTGGTTCGGCCGTTCACGTCGTCCGACTTCACGGTCAGCATCTCCTGCAGGATGTAAGCCGCGCCGTAAGCTTCCAGCGCCCACACTTCCATCTCGCCGAAGCGTTGGCCGCCGAACTGCGCCTTGCCGCCCAACGGTTGTTGCGTGACCAGACTGTACGGACCGGTAGAACGCGCGTGCATCTTGTCATCCACCAGGTGGTGCAACTTCAGCACATGCATGTAGCCCACGGTGACCTTGCGGTCGAAGGCGTCGCCGGTGCGTCCGTCGTACAGCTGAATTTGACCGGAAGTCGGCAAATCGGCCAGGGCCAGCAATTCCTTGATCTCTTCTTCGCTGGCGCCGTCGAACACCGGGGTGGCAAACGGCACGCCCGCGCGCAGATTGCGGCACATCTCAACCACTTCCTCGTCGCTGAACTCGGCGATCTCTTCCGCCTGCTCACCCTTGTAGATCTTGCCTAGGAACTTGCGCAGGTCGGCAACCTTGGCTTGCGCTGCCAGCATGTCGGCAATCTTCTTGCCCAGACCTTTGGCGGCCCAGCCCAAGTGCACTTCCAGCACCTGGCCGATATTCATCCGCGACGGCACACCCAGGGGATTCAGCACAATATCCACCGTCGTGCCATCGGCCATGTGCGGCATATCTTCCACCGGCACGATGCGCGACACCACGCCCTTGTTACCGTGGCGGCCGGCCATCTTGTCGCCGGGTTGCAGGCGGCGTTTGACCGCCACGTACACCTTGACCATCTTCTGCACGCCGGCTTGCAACTCGTCGCCCTGCGTCAGCTTCTTCTTTTTCAGTTCATAGGCGGCATCGAATTCGACACGCTTCTGCGCCAATGCCTCCTTGATCTGTTCCATTTGCGCGGCAACCTCGTCATCCGCCACGCGAATGTCGAACCACTGGTGATGCTCGACGCTGTGCAGATACTCGTTGTTGAGCTTGCTGCCCTTGGCCAGTTTCTTCGGCCCGCCGTTGGCCACCTTGTTGTGCAGCATCTTTTCCAGACGCGCAAACGCATCCGCCTCGACGATGCGCATCTGGTCGGCCAGGTCTTTCTTGTAGCGCACCAGTTCGTCGTCGATGATCTGTTGCGCCCGCTTGTCGCGCTGCAATCCTTCGCGGGTGAACACCTGCACGTCGATCACGGTGCCGGAAATGCCGGCCTTCACGCGCAGCGAGGTGTCTTTCACATCGGACGCCTTCTCGCCGAAGATCGCGCGCAGCAGTTTTTCTTCCGGCGTCAATTGGGTCTCGCCCTTCGGCGTCACCTTGCCCACCAGCACGTCGCCCAAACCGACTTCCGCGCCGATGTGCACGATGCCGCACTCGTCCAGACGCGCCATCTGCGCTTCGGACAGATTCGGGATGTCGCGCGTGATTTCTTCCGTGCCCAGCTTGGTGTCGCGCGCCATCACCGTCAGTTCTTCGATATGGATCGAAGTAAAGCGGTCTTCCGCGACCACGCGCTCGGAGATCATGATCGAGTCTTCGAAGTTGTAACCGTTCCACGGCATGAACGCGATCATCATGTTCTGCCCCAGCGCCAGCTCGCCCATGTCGGTCGAGGCGCCGTCGGCCACCACGTCGCCGCGCGCAATCACATCGCCCACACGCACCAGCGGACGCTGGTTGATGTTGGTGTTCTGGTTGGAGCGGGTGTACTTGGTCAGGTTGTAGATATCCACACCGACCTCGCCCGCCACCGTCTCTTCGTCATTGACGCGCACCACGATACGGCCGGAATCCACATAATCCACGCGGCCGCCGCGCCAGGCCTGCACCGCTGTGCCGGAGTCCACCGCCACCGTGCGCTCGATGCCGGTACCGACCAATGCTTTTTCGGCGCGCAACACCGGCACCGCCTGGCGTTGCATGTTGGCACCCATCAGCGCGCGGTTCGCATCGTCGTGTTCGAGGAACGGAATCAGTGAAGCGGCGACGGACACCACCTGCGCCGGCGCCACATCCATGTACTCGATGTTTTCCGGCTCGGCGAGCACGAACTCGTTGTGCTGGCGGGCGGACACGATGTCATTGGTAAAGTGCCCCTTCTTGTCCAGTTCGGCATTCGCCTGCGCAATGGTGAAATTGCCCTCCTCGATCGCGGACAGATAGTCCACCTCATCCGTGGCGCGGCTCTTCGCCACCCTGCGATACGGCGTTTCGATGAAGCCGTATTCGTTGGTGCGCGCATACAGCGCCAGCGAGTTGATCAAGCCGATGTTCGGGCCTTCCGGCGTTTCGATCGGGCACACGCGGCCATAGTGGGTCGGATGCACGTCGCGCACTTCGAAACCGGCGCGCTCGCGCGTCAGTCCGCCCGGACCCAGCGCGGAGATACGACGCTTGTGCGTCACTTCCGCCAGCGGGTTGGTCTGATCCATGAACTGCGACAGTTGCGAAGAGCCAAAAAACTCTTTCACCGCCGCCGAGATCGGCTTGGCATTGATCAGGTCGTGCGGCATCAGGTTGTCCGCTTCGGCCTGCCCCAGGCGTTCCTTCACGGCGCGCTCGACGCGCGCCAGACCCACGCGGAACTGGTTCTCCGCCAGTTCGCCCACCGCACGCACACGACGATTACCCAAGTGATCGATGTCGTCGATCTCGCCGCGACCATTGCGCAACTCGACCAGAATCTTCACGACTTCCACGATGTCTTCATTGGACAGCGTGTTCGCGCCGGTCAGTTCGGTGCGGCCGACCCGGCGATTGAACTTCATGCGTCCCACGGCGGAAAGGTTGTAGCGCTCTTCATTGAAGAACAAACCGTTGAACAAACCCTCCACCGCATCTTCTGTCGGCGGCTCGCCGGGGCGCATCATGCGGTAGATCGCCACACGCGCCGTCCACAAGTCGGTCGTTTCATCCATGCGCAAAGTCTGCGAGATGTAAGCACCCTGATCCAACTCGTTGGTGTACAGCGTCTGGATCTTGGCAATTCCCGCCTGCTTCAGCGTTTCCAGCAGTGTTTCAGTGATCTCGTCGTTGGCGTTGGCGATGATCTCGCCGCTGTCTTTGTCCACCAAATTGTTTGCCAGCACGCGACCAACCAGGAAATCTTCCGCCACCGTCAGCTTGTCGATACCGGCTTCCTGCATTTCACGGATGTGGCGCACCGTGATGCGCTTATCCTTGGCCACGATGAGCTTGCCGCCCTTGCCTTCAATATCAAAGCGCGCAATCTCGCCGCGCAGACGCTCCGGCACCACCTCAAACTGGATACCCTTCTTGCCGAAATGGAAAGTGTCGAACTGGAAGAACATCGCCAGGATCTGTTCCGGCGTGTAACCCAGCGATTTCAACAGAATGGTGGCCGGCAACTTGCGCCGACGGTCGATGCGGAAATACACGAAGTCCTTGGCATCGAATTCAAAGTCGAGCCAGGAACCACGGTAAGGAATCACCCGCGCCGAGAACAGCAGCTTGCCGGAGGAGTGGGTCTTGCCGCGGTCATGCTCGAAAAACACCCCGGGCGAACGGTGCAACTGGGAAACGATGACGCGCTCGGTGCCGTTGATCACGAACGAACCGGTGTTGGTCATCAGCGGGATCTCGCCCATATAGACTTCCTGCTCCTTGACCTCCTTGACCTTCGGCTTGGAAGACTCCTTGTCGAGGATGGTCAGGCGCACGCGGGCGCGCAGCGGGGATGCATAGGTCAGGCCGCGCTGGTGGCACTCGCGCACATCGAACGGCGGCATGCCCAGCTGGTAGCTGACAAAGTCAAGGCGGGCGAACTTGTTATGGCTCTCGACCGGAAAAATCGAATTGAACGCGGCTTGCAGGCCCTCGTTCTTGCGCTGCTCTGCCGGCGTCCAGGCCTGCAGGAATGCGCTGTAGGATTCGAGCTGGGTGGAAAGCAGGAACGGCACCGGCAGCGCGCCCTTGCGTTTCGCAAAACTCTTGCGTATGCGTTTTTTTTCGGTGAAAGAGTAGCTCATATAATCTCCACGACAGTTGGAAAACAAGGGGTGCGTACCCGCGCCCTGCGGCGCGAGCCTGCTTACAATTTTTCTGGTACGGGCATCCGGCCCGCGCCAGAAGACAGGGGGTAACAAGCGCTGTATCACTCGCTAGCCGCTGGCTTCTGCCCGCTGTTTCAGTTTCCTTTTTAGAAGCGGCAAAAGGCTGACGGAAAAATCCGTCAGCCTTTCACACAACGCAGTGCTTACTTGATTTCAGCAGTTGCGCCAGCTTCGATCAGTTGCTTGGCGATCGCATCCGCGTCCGCCTTGCTGACACCTTCCTTCACCGGCTTCGGTGCGCCGTCAACCAGATCCTTGGCTTCCTTCAAGCCGAGGCCGGTGATGGTGCGCACCACCTTGATCACGCCGACCTTCTGGTCGCCCGCGGCGGTCAGAATCACGGTGAATTCGGTTTGCTCGGCCGCGGCAGCAGCACCGCCCGCAGCACCACCGGCTGCCGGAGCAGCCATTGCGGCGGCGGATACGCCAAACTTCTCTTCCACCGCCTTCACCAGTTCATTGAGTTCGAGCACGGTCATGCCGTCCAGTGCTGCCAGAAATGCGTCTTTATCAAATGCCATTTTGTTCTTCCTGAAATTAAGAGTTCGAATAAATTAAGCGGTGGCAGTTTTTTGCTCTGCCAATGCCGCGAGTACGCGTGCCAGACCGGAAACGGGCGATTGCAACAGACCCAGCAGTTGCGCCAGCAGCACTTCCTTGGGAGGTACGGTGGCGAGGGCAGTGACGCCCGCAACATCCATCACCTTGCCGTTGTAAGCGCCCGCTTTGATCACCAGCTTGTCGTTCGTTCTGGCGAACTCGTGCACCACCTTCGCGGCGGCGACTGCGTCAGCGCTGATGCCGTACAACAACGGCCCCACCATCTGTTCAGCCAACCCCTCGAACGGAGTGCCTTGCACCGCACGGCGTGCCAATGTGTTTTTCAACACACGCAGATACACCCCGGATTGACGCGCATTGGCGCGCAATCTGGTGATGTCGCCGACTTCGATGCCGCGATACTCGGCCAGCACGATAGTCTGGGCCTGCGCCACTTGTGCGCTGACTTCCGCGACCACCGCTTGCTTTTCTTGCAGATTGAGACTCAAAGTCTTCCTCCATCCTCACAGCGGAATATCTTGCCTGGGCTCGATACTCCTTGATTAATGACCGCGACCTCAAGACAGGGAATCAACCACACTCTCCGCTTGCGGGCACACCATCTGCGTGGGCCGACGCAACTGCCGTCAATTAAGTCTTCAGCCAACTGCGCTTCCGACACCTACGGTCTTTGATGCTGCCAGCCACGCCAGCAGTCCAAAGAACACATGACGACGGGAATACAACCCCCGCCATCAAATTCGATACATTACGCAGCCAGGCTGGCCTGCTCGACGCGGATCCCGACACCCATGGTGCTGGAGATCGCGATCTTTTTCAGATACACACCCTTGGCACTGGCCGGCTTTGCCTTGTTCAGCGCATCGATCAGCGCCAGCAGGTTCTCGCGCAGCGCTTCCGGCGCAAACGACGCACGGCCGATGGTGCACTGCACAATGCCGTTCTTGTCGGTGCGGTACTGCACCTGACCGGCCTTGGCGTTCTTCACCGCACCCGCCACGTCAGCTGCTACCGTGCCCACCTTCGGGTTCGGCATCAGGCCGCGCGGGCCGAGAATCTGGCCCAACTGGCCGACGATGCGCATCGCATCCGGCGCCGCAATGACGATGTCGAAATCCATCTTGCCCGCTTTGATGCTTTCCGCCAGATCGTCGAAACCGACAATGTCGGCACCGGCCGCCTTGGCTTCTTCCGCCTTGGCACCCTGGGCGAACACCGCCACGCGCACGGTCTTGCCGGTGCCCTTTGGCAGCACGACCGAGCCGCGCACCAATTGGTCCGACTTCTTGGCATCCACGCCCAGATTCACCGCCACATCGATGGACTCGTCGAACTTGGCCTTGGCGGTTTCTTTCACCAGCTTCAGCGCCTCGTCCAGCACATACAACTTGCTGCGATCGACTTGTGCCGCAATTGCCTTATAGCGTTTGGAAACTTGTGCCATGTTATTTCACCCCTTCCACGGTAATGCCCATGCTGCGCGCGCTACCGGCGATGGTGCGCACCGCGGCATCCATATCAGCCGCCGTCAGATCCGGCTGCTTGGTCTTGGCGATGTCTTCCGCCTGCTGGCGGGTCAGCTTGCCAACCTTGTCGGTATGCGGCGTCTTGCTGCCTTTTTGCACGCCGGCGGCCTTCTTGATCAGAATGGTCGCGGGCGGCGTCTTCATCACAAAGGTGAAGCTCTTGTCCGCATAGGCGGTGATCACGCAGGGGATCGGCAGACCGGGCTCGACGCCCTGGGTCTGCGCGTTGAACGCCTTGCAGAATTCCATGATATTCAGACCGCGCTGACCGAGCGCGGGGCCGATGGGAGGACTGGGATTGGCCTTACCGGCCGGAACTTGCAGCTTGATATAGCCGACGATTTTCTTTGCCACGTTTAAGACTCCTTTTCAGTGGGTTAAACGCATACCGCAGTTGCTCCGGCACGCTCCCCGTTAAAAAACCGATTACCGCTCCTGCATTCAGGCCCGAGTTCTCGCGCCTGCATTGATCAGGCTTTTTCCACCTGACCGAAACTCAATTCCACCGGTGTGGCGCGACCGAAAATGGTGACCGCCACGCGCAGCTTGCTCTTGTCGTAATTGACATCTTCCACCATGCCGTTGAAATCGGTGAACGGGCCTTCCTTGACGCGCACCGCCTCGCCCACTTCAAACAACACTTTGGGCCGGGGCTTCTCGACCCCCGCCTGCATCTGCTGCATGATGGTGTCCACTTCCTTTTGCGAAATCGGGGAGGGCTTCATCGCGCTCCCCCCAAGGAAGCCGGTCACCTTCGGCAAATTCTTCACCAGGTGCCAGGTGTCATCCGTCATCTCCATCTCGACCAGCAGATAGCCGGGAAAGAACTTGCGCTCACTGATGCTTTTCTGGCCGGATTTCAGCTCGACCACTTCCTCGACCGGAACCAATACCTGACCGAACATATCCTGCATGCCGGTGCGTTCGATGCGCTCCAGCAACGCGCGCTGCACGCTCTTCTCGAATTGCGAGTACGTATGCACCACATACCAACGCTTGGCCATCAATCCCCCCGTCCCATCAATTTGTTGACGACCAGCAACAGACTCGCATCCACCGCCCACAGGAACAGTGCCATCACCACCGCAAACAGAATCACGATACCGGTCGTCTGCATCGTCTCCTTGCGCGTCGGCCACACCACACGTTTCGCTTCGTTCACCGAGTCACCGGCAAAACCAAAGAAACGCTTGCCCTGCGACGAAGTCCAGAACATGCCCGCCGCCGCCAACACGCCGAGCAGCACCGATGCGACACGCAGCACGGCCGCCGCATCACCCAGCGCATAGAAGCCGACCACCCCCGCCACAATGAGCAGCAAGGCGATCAGCAGTTTGATTTTGTCAGCCATTTACGTCCGTTCTACTTTATAACTGGCAGGCCAGGAGGGTCTCGAACCCCCAACCCTCGGTTTTGGAGACCGATACTCTACCAATTGAGCTACTGGCCTAAAACTATAGGATTTAGGAATGAGGATTTTGGATTTGGACAACAGCCCAAAATCCTAAATCCCAAATCCAAAATCCCGCTTTTTACTCGATCACCTTGGCAACCACTCCGGCGCCGACGGTACGACCGCCTTCGCGG
>CAZSIO010000049.1:6515-7851 GCA_964606865.1 uncultured Sideroxydans sp. | reverse complement strand
GATGCGAGGCTGTCCATACCGTCGTCGTTTATCGCCGCACCGGTGGCGACATCGTTTGGGATGACGACCGCGACGTCTGGTGGCACGACCTCTTCAATAACCAGTCTTCGACCTGTGAACCAGAATGGGTGGGCGCGGAACATCCCTTGTTCATCCTTTACACTTCCGGTTCCACCGGAAAGCCAAAAGGGGTGCAACATTCCAGCGGTGGCTACCTGCTGGGGACGATGGTTTCCATGGAATGGGTGTTTGACTATAAACCAGACGATGTGTTTTGGTGCACCGCAGATGTAGGTTGGATCACCGGCCACAGTTACGTCACTTACGGTCCGCTGGCGATGGGCGCAACCCAGGTCATCTTTGAAGGAGTGCCGACCTATCCCAATGCCGGCCGTTTCTGGAAAATGATCCAGGATCATAAGGTCACTACCTTTTACACAGCGCCGACTGCGATCCGTTCACTGATCAAACTGGGCGGCGATCTGCCAACAAATTACGACCTATCCAGCCTGCGCATATTGGGTACGGTGGGCGAACCAATCAACCCGGAAGCATGGATCTGGTATTACACCGTGGTTGGCAAGTCGCGCTGCCCGATTGTGGATACCTGGTGGCAAACCGAGACCGGTTGCCACATGATTGCCCCGTTGCCCGGCGCGATGCCGATCAAGCCGGGTACCTGCACCCTGCCCCTGCCCGGCATCATGGCCACCATCGTCAATGAAGCGGGCGACGAAGTGCACGACAAACACGGCGGCTTTCTGGTCATCAAAAAACCTTTCCCCTCGCAGATTCGCACCATCTGGGGTGATCCCGAACGTTACAAAAAAGGCTATTTCCCGGAAGAAATGAAAGGCGCCTATCTCGCCGGCGACTCTGCTCACCGCGACGAGGACGGTTATTTCTGGATCATGGGGCGTATCGACGATGTGCTGAACGTTTCCGGTCACCGTCTCGGCACCATGGAGATCGAGTCCGCATTGGTGGCCAACCCGCTGGTAGCCGAGGCCGCTGTCGTCGGCAAGCCACATGAACTCAAAGGCGAAGCAGTCGTTGCGTTCGTTGTACTCAAGGGCGCGCGCCCGGCTGACGCCGCAGCAGCGAAGAAATTGGCGGAAGAACTGCGCAACTGGGTAAGTAAGGAGATTGGCCCGATCGCCAAACCGGAAGAAATTCGCTTTGGCGAGAACCTGCCCAAGACACGCTCTGGCAAGATCATGCGCCGTCTGTTGCGCGCAATTTCCAAGGGCGAGGAAATCACCCAAGATGTCTCCACTTTGGAAAATCCAGCCATTCTGGAACAGCTGAAAGAAGTGATTAAGTAGTGGATGGATTT
>CAZSIO010000049.1:0-6415 GCA_964606865.1 uncultured Sideroxydans sp. | reverse complement strand
TCAGGTTATGCCGTAGCCAAAATCCAGCCATTCTGGAACAGCTGAAAGAAGTGATTAAGTAGTGGATGGATTTCGGCGCAGGCTAACCTTCAGGTTATGCCGTAGCCAAAATCCAGCCATTCTGGAACAGCTGAAAGAAGTGATCAAATAATCCGGGACAGTTTTCGATGAAGGCCAAACTTCAGCGGATTGTGCGGTAAACTGTTGGCGTTTTCTAAAATACCAACAGGGCTTCAGGCATTGAATACATCTCTTAATCATGCATTAACTACAGGGATTGCACGCATCGCGTTGCCGTCCCTGTTTTTTATTGTGTGGATATCCCCCGCATGCGCAGACATTGAGCAAAGCTCGCGCTCTACAACGGAAATTCAAACCCAGTCCCCGGCGCCGATTCGCGAGGCGATGATCGTCGCCCCGGAATATGTGCTGCAAAGCCCGGCGCCAGAAGCCGCAGTTGACGACGAAGCCTATCCGGAAATGACTGCGCTGCCGGAAGAGGATGTGTGGCAGCGCATCCGCAACGGCTTCAGCATGAACGACCTGGATAGTCCGTTGATCAAACGGCACGCCAAATGGTATGCCAGCCACCCGGATTACGTGCTGCGCATGAGCGAACGCGCCAGCCGTTACCTGTTTTACATCACCGAAGAAGTGGAACGGCGCGGCATGCCGGCCGAGATCGCGCTGCTGCCGATCATCGAAAGCGCCTTCAATCCGGGCGCCAACTCGGTCGCCAGTGCATCCGGCATCTGGCAGTTCATTCCTTCAACCGGAAAACATTTCGGCATGGAACAGAACTGGTGGTATGACGGTCGTCGCGACATCATCGGCGCCACCAACGGCGCGCTGGATTATCTGCAAAAATTGCACGACCAGTTTGGTGACTGGCATTTGGCATTGGCCGCCTATAACTGGGGCGAGAATGCCGTGGCGCGCGCGCAGGCAAGCAATCGCCGGCGCGGCAAACCGACCGATTACGCGCATCTGAAAATGCCGCGCGAAACGCAGAACTATGTGCCAAAACTGCTGGCGATCAAAAGTATTGTCAACAATCCGGCCCAATACGGGTTGGCCTTGCAAGGCATCCCGAATCGCCCCTATTTTGCCGCCGTCACCCCGCCGCAACCGATGGATGTAAAGATCGCGGCCGAACTGGCCGAAGTCTCAATGGAAGAATTCCTTGCCCTCAATCCCGGCCACAACCGGCCAGTGATCCTGCAGGATCAGGCGGAAGTATTGTTGCTGCCGGTGGACAAAGTTGAAACCTTCCGCACCAATCTGGAAAAAAGCGACCAGCGCCTGGTTTCCTGGCGCGCTTATGAAAGCAGAAAAGGGGAAACCTTCATTGAGATCGCCAAACGCTTCGATATTTCACTGGAACAACTGCGCACGGCGAACGGCTTGTCGCGTTACGCCGTGCAAAGCAACGGGCAAACCTTGCTTGTGCCGTCTGGAGAAGACGATGCCGCCGAAGAATTCTCACCCTTCAACATGCATGCGGGCGCGGTGCAGGAAATGGCGGGTTTTGTCTATGTGGTACGCAAGGGCGACACGATTTCAGGTATCGCAAAAAAATTCCGCGTCAGCCAGCGCAGCCTGATCGCAATGAACAAGAACAGCCACCGCCTCCGCATCGGTCAGCGCTTCAACATTCTGCCCGGCAGTTCGGGCAAACTCAACGCGCTGCGCGCGTCAAAACAGCGGAGTTCCAGCAGGAAGGTCAAACACACTCTGGCTAGGCGCGACAGCGAAACCTACAGCCGTTAGCGTGAATCGCCTTTCACGCTTTCTCCCTCCCGCACCGGGAGGATAGTTTGAAATAACAGGGCAGGAGCGACTTCAGCCTCGAACGGAGATTTCGCATAAAGGCTATCCCCAGTCGTTTCATCATCAGGGGTGGCTACGCGCCTTGCCGGTTAAGGGGCGGTCTCCTGGTTCAGCTTGTGCTTCGCCCCGGCGAAAATCAGATATCCCCGCCATAGCAACCCGCCCCATTTGATCCAGCCGGACAGCTTGCGCCAGCGCAACAGGACTAATCCTGAAATGCCCGCCAGCCATAGCGGATGGTGGCGCAGATAAGCCAGCACTTCCCGCCCTTTATCCGCCACGGCCAGCGCATTTTGCAACGGCTTGACCGACTCCGCCAAGTCCACGCGCTGGGCCGCGATGATTCCGAGTAACTCGCCGCGCCGCTGGCGCACGGCAAACAGGCGTTTATTCATGGTTGCCCCGCAGGCTGTCGAGGTCTTTCTGCAACTCGGACAAGGTATTGGAAAACGGCATGGTTTTCTGTTGCAGTTTGCCGCGCGACAGGTGCAGAAAAAAAGCGGCAAAAGCAAAGAACACCAGCGCCAGCAACGCCACCGCCAACAGCGGATGTTCGTGCCAGTAGAACAGCACGATCAGAATCGCCACGAACAGGATGCCCATGCACAGTGAAAACAGCGCGAACAATCCAAAGAAAAGCGCCTGAATAAGGCGCAGGCGCTCTTCCTCCCACTCGTTGGCCAGCAACTCCACGCGGCAGGCAACGATTCCCAGCAAACCGGCAACGACCCGTTTCAGGGAAGCGAAAAGCCCCGATTCTTCCGCCATGTCCTAGCGTCCGCGCCCGATCAGCATCCCCAGCAACAAACCAACGCCGGCTGCAACCCCAACCGCATACCAGGGATTCTCATGTACATATTCATCGGTGGCATGGGCCGCGATCCGAGTGCGTTCAATCATCGCGCGTTCCGTCTCATGCAGCCTAGCCTTGGCACCAGACAGATTAGCCTGTGCCCGTTCGCGCAGGGACGCGGCTTTTTCGCCCGCCTGATCGGCGGTGGCGCGCAGCAAATCTTCCGCATCCGAAACCACGGTGCGCAGATCCTGGGCCAATTTTTCCTTGCTGTCATCGAAAGCGGGTCTTGTTGTTTTGGTGCTCATGATTCTCTCCTTTGGGTTGTGAATCGAATTTTCCATCAATGCGCGCCGTCGCGGACGGCTTGCGATTTCAGTCTCTTTTTATGCCCCCCTTATCGGATTGTCAATTCATATCGTTGCGCGGATATAGATGGCAATGCACGATATGGCCGTTATCGCCCACTTTGCTGACGCCGGGATAATTTGTTGCACAGACCGCCATCGCTTGCGGGCAACGCGGGGCAAAAGGGCAGCCGGACGGCGGGTTGGCGGGCGACGGCAGATCACCTTCGAGCCTGATATATGCCCTGCCCTCACCGTCAATGCGCGGCACCGCGGACAACAGCGCCTGCGTGTAGGGATGCTTTGGCGTGCGCATCACTTCAGCCGTCATCCCGCGTTCGACGATGCGACCCAGATACATCACGCACACCTCGTGCGCCAGGTATTCCACCACCGCCAGATTGTGCGTGATGAACAGATAACTTAACCCCAATTCATCTTGCAGAGATTTGAGCAGATTCAATATCTGCGCCTGCACCGATACATCCAGCGCACTGGTTGGCTCGTCGCAAATCAGCAGGCGCGGCGACACCGCCAGCGCGCGCGCGATGGCGATGCGCTGGCGCTGGCCGCCGGAAAATTCGTGCGGATAGCGCCATTTACTGTCGCGCGCCAGCCCCACCCTGTCCAGTAATCCATCAATTTGTTCTTGCCGCGCCGCGCTGTTCGCCCCGATATGCAAAGCGCCCATACCCTCTTCCAGGATCTCCGCCACGCGCATCTTCGGATTGAGCGAAGCATATGGATCCTGGAACACCATCTGCAGCGCGGCGCGCGAGGTGTTCGTCCCGATCAATTCGTTTCTCGCGAAACGCACACTGCCCGCCGTGGCGGGAATCAGACGCAACAGTGCCTTGCCCAGCGTGGTCTTGCCGCAACCCGATTCACCCACCAGCGCCAGGGTGCGAGCCTGCGGAATCGACAACGAGACGCCATCCACCGCTTTCACCTGACCGACCACACGTTGGAACAGCCCTTTGCGGATGGGGAAATAGACCCGCAGGTTTTCCACCTGTAACAGAGGATGGGTAAGAGAGAAGGAAGCAGGAGCAAACCCTGGCACTGCTTCTGCACCTCCCTTTTCACTTTTCCCTGTTGCCGCCACATCATCCGCAGAATACAGATGGCATCTCACGCCGTGCCCGTCTGCCAATTCTGTCCATTCCGGTGTCTGTTCGTGGCACAACGTCCATGCCTTATCGCAGCGCGGGGCAAAGCGGCAGCCCTGTTGAATGCTGCCCAGCGGCGGCACATTGCCCGGGATCGCGCTCAAGGGTTGCCCAGTCCGTGTCGCGCCCGGCAGGGCGGCGAACAGCTTTTGCGTGTAAGGATGCAGCGGCTGGCTGAACAGTTGCGCACGCGAAGCTTGCTCAACGATCTGTCCCGCATACATCACACCGACGCGGTGCGCGTTCTCCGCCACCACGCCGAGATCGTGCGTGATCAGCAGCAATGCCATGCCGTTTTGCGCCTGGGTCTCGCGCAGCAGTTGCAGCACCTGCGCTTGGATCGTCACATCCAGTGCGGTGGTCGGCTCGTCTGCAATGAGCAGCTTGGGCTGTCCGGCCAGTGCCATGGCGATCATCACACGCTGTTTCATGCCACCGGAAAGCTGAAAGGGATATTCGTTCACGCGCCGCGCCGCATCGGGGATGCCGACACCGTCCAGCAATTCGATGCAGCGTTGGGTCGGCTCGGGTTTCAACCCGACAGTTGAATGCCGGGTTGAAACCCGACCCACCGCATGCAATGCCAGCACTTCGCTGATTTGCTGCCCGATAGTCATCACCGGATTCAGGCTCAATCCCGGTTCCTGAAAGATCATCGCCATCTGCCCGCCGCGCATTCGGCGCATCTCCCGCTCGCTCAAGTCGAACAGTGCCACCTCCTCCATTTGCGCCGAGCCGCCGGACTGTTGCACGCCATCCGGCAACAATCGCATCAGCGCGAGTGCGGTCATCGATTTGCCGCAACCCGATTCGCCAAGCAGGGCAAAGGTCTCTCCAGCATGGATACCAAACGAGACCCCATCGACGATCGTCGCACCCGCCTGTAACCGCACCGCCAGTCTTTCGACTTGCAGGAGCGGTGAAGCGGGGTTGGGGCGTGCCGGGTCTGTCACTGCACCACGCTCCCTGCTTCCAGCCGCAACTGTCTGCTGCAACGTCCTGCCAGTGCCGCATCATGGGTGACCAGGATCAGGGTCGTGCCCTGCGCACGGTTCAGCTCCAGCATGAGATCAATGATCTGCGCCCCGGTGGCGATATCAAGATTGCCGGTCGGCTCATCGGCAAAAAGAATCTTCGGGCGGGTGACGAACGCGCGCGCCAGCGCGACGCGTTGCTGTTCTCCGCCGGAAAGTTGTTGCGGCCGATGGTGGCTGCGCGCGCTCAAACCCACCTGTGCCAGTGACTGCTCGGCACGCTGGCGCGCATTGCTCGCGCCCCTCAGTTCGAGCGGCAGCATCACGTTCTCCAGCGCGTTCAATGCCGGCAGCAACTGGAACGACTGGAACACGAATCCAGCCAGTTCACCGCGCAGTCGCGCCCGCCCATCCTCGTCCAGCGCGAAAATACCTGTGCCATGCAAATGCACGCTGCCGGCCGTTGGCGTATCCAGCCCGGCCAGCAGGCCAAGCAGCGTGGATTTTCCGGAGCCGGAAGCCCCAACGATGGCAAGGCTTTCGCCCGCCGCCACCTCGAAACTGACATCGTGCAGGATAGTGAGGGGGCTATCGCCACTCATCACTTGCTTGGTGAGGCCTGATGCTTGCACAATCGCCGCCATGAATATCTTCCTCAAAATATTTTTGCTGATTCTCGTGTCGGCGCTGGCGAACAGCGCCCACTCCGCACAGAATATTCTCGTCTTTGGCGACAGTTTATCAGCCGGGTATGGCATTGCGCGCACGGATTCATGGGTAAATTTATTACAACTCGAACTGAAAATAACTGATCCGCAGTTCGAAGTGGTGAATGCCAGCATCAGTGGCGAAACGACAGCGGGCGGGTTGCGTCGGATCAGTCACGCGATACAGGAACACAAGCCCGTTGTGGTGATCCTTGAATTGGGGGCGAACGACGGATTGCGCGGCTCGCCCATCGCCGAGATAGAAGGAAATTTGAGTCTGATCATCGATCAGATCAAGAAGGCGAATAGCGCGACACTGTTAATCGGCGTTCAACTCCCCCCGAATTACGGGCCGGATTACACCCGGCGCTTCCGCGCGCTCTACCCAAAACTGGCAAAGAAACACCAGATCACGCTGGTTCCGTTCATGCTGGAAGGCATCGCGCCGGAGCAATTTCAGGCTGACAATCTCCACCCCAATGCAGCGGCTCAATCCCGTATCCTGCAAAACATCCTGCCCTCACTTAAACCGATACTCCGCTGATGCCAAACCACCTCATCCACGAAACCAGCCCCTACCTGCTCCAGCACGCCG
>CAZSIO010000048.1:3457-7879 GCA_964606865.1 uncultured Sideroxydans sp. | reverse complement strand
TCTCGAACAGGCCGAGTGTCTCAAGGTCGGCCACGATCTGTTTGCGCGCTTCAAAGCGGTCGAGCCCCTGATATTTTGCCGGCGCCTGTTCGTTAATTTTTGCATCCAGGGTGAGGACGGAGATCATTTCCAGCCCGTGGCGCTGGCCCACCGCGTAGTCGTTGAAATCATGCGCCGGGGTAACCTTCACGCAACCCGTGCCGAATTCCTTGTCCACGTAGTCGTCGGCGATGACGGGAATAGTGCGGTCGCACAGCGGTAGCGTGACTTGCTTGCCGATAAGGTGTTTATAGCGCTCGTCTTCCGGATGCACCATCACCGCCACGTCGCCCAGCATGGTCTCGGGGCGAGTGGTAGCAACAGTAAGATGGCCCGATCCGTCCGCCAGCGGATAACGGATGTGCCACATGAAACCGTCTTCTTCTTCCTGCACCACTTCCAGGTCGCTTACTGCGGTATGCAGTTTCGGGTCCCAGTTCACCAGACGTTTGCCGCGATAGATCAGGCCCTCGTTGAACAGGCGCACGAAGGTCGCGGTGACGGTCTTGTTCAGGTCGGCATCCATGGTGAAGCGTTCGCGCGACCAGTCGGGCGAGGTGCCGAGGCGGCGCATCTGGCGGGTGATGGTGTCGCCGGAATATTTCTTCCACTCCCACACCTTTTCGATGAACTTCTCGCGGCCCAGATCGTGGCGCGAGATGCCTTGCGCATCGAGTTGGCGCTCGACCACGATCTGTGTGGCGATGCCCGCGTGGTCGGTACCCGGTTGCCACAGGGTGTTGTCGCCCTTCATGCGGTGGTAGCGCGTGAGCGCGTCCATCAGCGTCTGGTTGAAGCCGTGCCCCATATGCAGCGTGCCGGTGACATTGGGCGGCGGTAGCAGGATGCAGAAATTGTCTTGTTTTGAGGTGTCGAGTCCGGCCTTGAAGTAACCGGCGTTTTCCCAGGCGGGATACCAGCGGGCTTCGATGTCTTTCGGGTCAAAACTTTTTGCGAGTTCCATTGCGGTGTTCCGGATGCGGCGAAAAGGGCGCGATTATACCAATTCCGCGCAACGCCCGAGGCGGGCTGTCAGTCTGTGGCGGCTCGGTCTTGTGCCTCGCGGATCAGTTGCGGCAGTTCATTCTTCAATTCGGCGATGGCCGCTTCGGTCGCCCATTGCTGGGCAATCACCAGGTGCGCTTTCAACTTTTCGGCCAAAACGGTCTCGATATAGGTTTCGAGAGCCTGCTGTACGCCGGGTGCGGAATCCGGCGGGGGGGAGGCGACAGTTGGTTTGAGCGGGACGTCCTGCGCGATATCGGTCAGCAGCGGCAACTCGTCTGTTGTGTCGATGACGACCTCGGTCAGCAGCGGGATGGTTTGCGGCGGATGGCGGGTCATGTGCGCAACTTGGCGAGGTCGGTGTGGCCGAGTTCATAGCCGCGGTCGCGGTAATACTTGAAACGCAGGCGACCGCGCGCTGCCTCTTCTTCGCCGCAACCGACGATCTCGATCACGCGCTCGAAGCGGCTGAAGAAACTCGTGCATTCTTCGTGCAGGCTGATCAGCAGTTCGGCGTGGGGAAAGTTCTCGTCGCAGCCAATCACTACCGGCATGTCGGACGAATTTGCCTCGTGACTGCGGCAGTGCGGGATGAAGGCAGTTGCCGGATAGTGCCAAAGCAGCTTGTCCAGTTTGTCGGCCAACTCGTCATCCGGCACATGCAGGAGCACCTGCAGCCCGCTCTGCATCGCCTTCTGGCTCAGTTGGCAGGCGGTGCGCAGCTTGTCTTCGGAGCCGGTGTAGAAATCGACTTTAGTCATGATGAAAAAAACAGTTTAGCCACATAGCACACAGAGATCACAGAGAGTGAGGTGGGGGGTTGGCGAGTTGTGCAAAAAGCCGCCCATCCCTGCTTAATGCACTTCTCTGTGTACTCTGTGGTCTCTGTGGCAAAAATCATTTGCTGTTGGTTCGGTTAATCAAATACTGCGTCAGCAACGGCACCGGACGACCGGTGGCGCCTTTCTCTTTGCCGGACTTCCATGCCGTGCCGGCGATGTCGAGGTGCGCCCAGCGGTAATCTTTGGTAAAGCGCGACAGGAAGCAAGCGGCGGTGATGGTGCCGCCGGCGCGACCGCCGATGTTCTGCATGTCGGCGAAGTTGCTGTCCAGCAACGGCTGGTAGTCTTCCCACAGCGGCAGTTGCCAGGCGCGGTCGTGCGCCTGTTCACCCGCATTGAGCAGTTCCTGGGCAAGTTTGTCGTCATTGCTGAACAGGCCGCTGGCGACATGCCCCAGCGCGATGACACAGGCGCCGGTGAGGGTGGCCAGGTCGATGACGGTATCCGGTTTGAACTTCGCCGCGTAAGTGAGCGCGTCGCACAACACCAAACGGCCCTCCGCATCCGTGTTCAGTATTTCGACAGTCTGGCCGGACATCGAAGTGACGATGTCGCCCGGCTTGGTGGCGGTGCCGGAAGGCAGGTTCTCGCTGCTCGGAATGACACCGACCACGTTCAACTTCAGCCCCATCTCGGCAATGGCCTGCACGGTGCCGAGCACGCTGGCCGCACCGCACATGTCATATTTCATCTCGTCCATTTCGGCGCCGGGCTTGAGCGAGATGCCGCCGGAATCGAACGTGATGCCCTTGCCGACCAGCACGATGGGTTTCTGTTTCTTGTCCGCCCCGTGATATTCCAGCGTGATCAGCTTGGCCGGTTGTTCGCTGCCGCGCGTGACGGAGAGGAAAGCGCCCATGCCCAGCTTGCGCATATCCTTTTCTTCCAGCACGGAGGTCTTGATCTTTTTGTGCGCCTTGCCCAATGCCAGGGCTTGGGCGGCGAGGTAGGTCGGGGTGCAGATATTGCCCGGCAAATTGCCAAGAGTCTTGGCCAGTGCCATGCCATGCGCGATGGCGGCGGTCTGCGCAACGACCTCCTTCAGTTGCGCCGCCGGTTGGCCCAGCGTGGCAAAGGTGATGTGTTTCAGTTTCGCGCTGTCGGCGGGTTTGCTTTTCAGGCCGTCGGCGCGGAAAGCCTGCTCGGCGGCGATGAACACCGCTTGCCGCAACAGCCATGCCGCATCCTGCCCAAGCTCGTCTGCTGCCAGATACAGCGCAGCCTCTTTGGCCGGCGTGCCGTGCAGTGCCTTGAACAACGCTTGCAGAATCTCGATACGGGACTTGGCGGTTTGCTCACTTGCCTTGCCCAGCCCGACCAGCAGCACGCGCTCGCTGGCGACACCGGGCAACTTGTGCAGCAGGAGCGTGGTTGCGGATTTGCCGCTCATGTCGCCTTGCGCGACCAGATCGCTCAAGGCGTTTTTGCAGGCTTTGTCCAGCGCCTGCGCCGCCTTCGATAATTTGCCGCCTTCGAACACGCCGACCACCACGCAGCCGCTCTTCAGTTTCTCCGGACCGCCTTGTTTTATGCTAAATTCCACGCGCCTCTCCTCAATTGATCTCTGAACCCATCCAGATGCCGGATTATCCGCAATCCACGCCGCAAAAGTCAAAGTTGTCTCGCACGCCCAGGATACGCGGCATTTTCTTCCGTTCGCTGATCCGCGAATTCGCCGCCACCGGACTGCTGGTGTTCTCTATTCTGCTCGGCATCGTGGTGTTCACCCAGTTGATTCGCTTTCTCGGCGAATCGGTCAGCGGCCTGCTCGCGGTGGATGGCATCCTGGTGATGCTGGGCTTCAGTGCCATGAACTACCTGCCGGTGTTGCTCTCGATCAGTTTGTTCCTCTCGATTTTGATTACGCTGACGCGTTGCTATCGCGATAGCGAGATGGTGGTGTGGTTTTCATCCGGTATTGGTCTGGTGCGCTGGACACGCCCGGTATTGGGTTACGCCATCCCGGTCACGCTGCTGATCGCCTTCATGAGCCTGGTGTTGTCGCCCTGGGCCTTGTCCAAGGCGGATGAATTCAAGCGCTCTCTGGATAGTCGCGACGATGTGTCGCATGCCACCCCCGGTGCTTTCCGCGAATCGAAACAAGCGGATCGGGTGTTTTTTCTGGAAGACGTGGATGCCAACAGCAAGCGTGTCGGCAATATCTTTGTGCGTTCGGTGCAAAACGGCAAAGAGGGCACCATGGTGGCCAAGGAGGGCTACCAGGAAACGGCCGAAAACGGCGACCGTTTCCTGGTGCTGCTGAATGGGTCGCGTTATGAAGGCATCCCGGGTCAGGCAGACTACAGAATCTCGCATTTCGAACGCTATGCGATGCGCATCGAAGCGGCCGAGTTGGGCAAGGCGCAGCCCAATATCAAGGCCTATTCAACGCCCTATCTCTGGCAGCATCCGCATCCTTTGCACACCTCCGAACTGCACTGGCGCATCGGCCTGCCTTTAAGCGCGCTCATCCTGGCGCTGCTCGCCATCCCCCTCAGCTATGTCGATCCGCGCGCGGGCCGCTCGCTCAATCTGA
>CAZSIO010000048.1:1410-3357 GCA_964606865.1 uncultured Sideroxydans sp. | reverse complement strand
CTCGCCATCCCCCTCAGCTATGTCGATCCGCGCGCGGGCCGCTCGCTCAATCTGATCATCGCGATGGTGATCTATATGTTCTACAACAACATGATCAGCGTGACCAATTCCTGGGTGGCGCTGCAGAAAATCAGTCCGCTGGCAGGTTTGTGGGGTTTGCATCTGGCCATGCTGGGGGTGTTGTTCGTCCTGTTTCGCCACCGTTCCTCGGTCGCGCCGTGGTGGAGGCTCGGGCGATGAGGCTGCTCGCACGCTATCTGGCGAGAGAAATCTACTTCAGCGTCGGTCTGGTGTTTGCCGCATTGCTGATGCTGTTTGCGCTGCTCGACCTGATCAATCAGCTCAACGAGATGGGGCGGGGTGATTACCAGCTGGGCTATGTCCTGTTGTTCGTGTTGCTGACTTTGCCGGGCCATATCTATGAGCTGTTCCCGGTTGCCGTGCTGATCGGGGCAATCTTCGCGCTGGTGCAGTTGGCGGCAAGTTCAGAGTTGACGGTCTATCGCGCGTCCGGGGTGTCGCTGCGGCAGATGATCCTGACCCTGTTGCGGATCGGCGCGCCTTTACTGGCGCTCTGTTTCATTTTTGGCGAATTCATCGCACCGCCCAGCGAGAAGCTGGCGCAGCAGATCAAGCTCAAGGCGCAAAACGCGCAGGTCAACATCAAGGAGTTTCGTTCGGGGGTGTGGGTCAAGGACGAAGGCAGTTTCGTCAATGTCAAAAACGTGATGCACGACACCTCGCTGCTCAACGTGAGCATCTATCAGTTCGATGAAAATTACCAGCTGCAAAGCATCACCGCCGCCGGGCGCGCCACGTATCAAAGTGAGGGATTGTGGCAACTGGAAGAAGTCAGGCAAACAGCGTTTTCGGCGCAGGGAACAACCGTTGATGCGCGGTCTGTGGCGGAGTGGCGCTCCGCGCTGAACCCCGATATTCTCAATGTGCTGATGGTGGTGCCGGAACAGATGTCGGCGTGGAACCTGTACCAATATACGCGACACCTGGCTGACAACAAGCAGAAAACCGGGCGCTATGACATCGCACTCTGGAACAAGCTGGTCTATCCGTTTGCCGTGCTGATCATGCTGTTGCTGGCCCTGCCGTTCTCCGCCTATCAACGGCGCGAGGGCGGTATCGGGGGCAAGATATTTGTCGGGGTGGTGCTGGGCTTGAGCTTCCATTTTGTCGGACGCCTGTTCGCCAATCTGGGCGCGCTGAAGGAATGGTCGCCCATCCTGAGCGCGACGGCCATGAGCTGGATTTTCCTCGGCTTGGCGTTGGCCATGTTGTGGCGCGCAGAACGGCGCTGAGTGCGCGCTAACGGGCGTCCGGTTTCGCTTCCTGCTCGCGCACCATCTGTTTGACCGCCTCCCGTTTCTCGGCGGGCACTTTGCTGAACGCAGTGAATTTCTCCCGTGCACGATGGCGTTGTTCCGGGGTCAGCGTCGCCCAGGTTGAAATCTGTTCGCGCAGACGGTGTTGCTTCTCGGGCGGGAGTTGCGGATACGCCCTGGCAATCCCGGCAAAGCTCTTTTGCTCGCTTTTCTCCAAAGTGCCCCAGCTTTGCGCAAGCGGTGCGAGCAGTTGTTGCTGTGCCGGAGTCAGATCGTTCCAGCTCTCGGCGTGGCCTGTTGCGGGCAACAGCAGGATGCCCAGGAGCAGGATAAACAAGGGTGGTGTGGATTTTTGCATGACGACAAGGCGGCTCTAAAAATTCAAAGTTTTAAGCAAGACAAGGCGCGAAGAAAAAATTGCGCCGCAGCATATATTCGATATGTAAGAAGTAATTTTTTGTGAGCAACGCAGTATTGCGACAAAATTTGGATTGTTAGAGGTGCCCATCTCTTAATCGACGTACATGTGCACCGGCAGATCGTCGGTCAGAATGGCCAAGTCCAGCTCGGTATGATCGTGCGGGGTCGGGGTGTTCCACTGGAAAAATGC